>CAYWTG010000013.1:0-14966 GCA_964461155.1 uncultured Ruminococcus sp. | reverse complement strand
GTTTGGAACAATCTGTTCTCAAACGCTTTCAAATTCACGCCGCCCGGCGGCACGGTTTCGGTGAGTCTTACTGCCGACGCGGAGTTTGCAAGCGTGAAGATATCCGACACGGGATGCGGCATGAGCTCGGATGTCGGACAGCACATTTTTGAAAAATTCTATCAAGGCGATACTTCCCACGCGACGGAGGGTAACGGTCTCGGGCTCGCTCTCGTGCGTCGCGTAGTCGACATCATGAAAGGCGAGATCTCCGTAGAAAGCACGCTCAGCGTCGGAAGTGCCTTCACAGTTAAGATCCCGAGGAGCTGACGATGAAAGCAAAAAAAATCATAAATGCCCTGCTCTTTCCGCACACGGCGATAATGATTCTTTTGATTCCCCTCGGTGCGGGGCTTCTCACCTACTCTATGCTAAAACTCGATGACACCTCTCCTGTCAGGATCGGCGCGTACGTCATCGCGTTCTACGCGCTCCTCGTGTGGTGTCTCCGAGCACCGAGAATAATCCGCTTTTTCGCCGATTTCAAGAACGGAAACAAGTACATCGTAAAATGGACGCGGGATGTGCATCTGAGAATAAACGTGACGCTCAGCGCGAATGTGCTGTGGAACGGTGCTTACGCCGCGCTTCAACTCGGTACGGGGATATATCACCGCTCATCGTGGTTCTACACCCTTGCCGCGTATTACGCAATGCTTGCCGTTATGAGATTTTTCCTCGTTCGCTACACTCTGCGCCACAGACCCGGAGAAAATATGCGGCGCGAGCTCAAAAATTACAGGGCTTGCGGCGTGATATTTCTGATAATGAACACTGCCCTTTCGGGAATGATGCTCCACATGATCCGAGAAAACCGCGTGATGCGTCATCACGAAGTCACGACGATAGCTATGGCGGCGTACACTTTTTTGACGCTGACGCTTGCCATAATAAATGTTATAAGATACAGAAAATACAACAGCCCGGCGATGTCTGCCGCAAAGGCGGTGTCACTTGCCGCGGCTTGCGTGTCGATGCTGACGCTCGAAAACACGATGCTCACGACATTTGACAAAAGCAACATGACACCTCAGGTGAGACTTCTCTTTTTAAGCCTGAGCGGCGGCGTGATATCGGCTTTCATCATCGCCATGGCGATATATATGCTCGTAGAGAGCACAAGAAAAATTAAAGAATCGGAGATTTAAAATATGGAAAACCGCGATACGTTTAAGATGACCTACTCCGCAAAGGAGCAGGACGAAATCGAAGTGATACGTCAAAAATATATGTCGAAAAGCGAAGACAAGCTCGAGCGTCTCCGCACGCTTGACGAAAATGTCGGCAAAAAAGCCACTATGGTATCACTCATCATAGGCATTGTCGGCACGCTGATAATGGGAGTCGGGATGAGCCTTACGATGACCGACATCGGAAATATGCTCGGCTCATACGCTTTTCCGCTCGGCATCGCGCTCGGAGTCGTCGGGATCGTCGTTCTCGCGCTTGCCTATCCGATATATAACCGAACGCTGAAAGCGGAGCGCGAAAAAGTCGCGCCGGAAATCCTCCGCCTGACGGAAGAACTCATGAAATAAAAAATCGCTCACTTCGCGCCGTGTGACATCCTCTGTCAAAGAGACAAGGTTCACGTAATCGGTCGAAGTGAGCGATATTTTATTTTTTATTCTTTATGTACTCGTCGATCGCGGCAGCGGCAGTCTTTCCCGCTCCCATCGCAAGGATTACCGTAGCGGCACCGGTCACGGCGTCTCCGCCCGCATAGACCGCGATACGCGACGTGCGGCCGTTGCCGTCCGTCTTGATACCGCCCCATCTTTCGGTGTCGAGCCCGTCCGTGGTGTCGCGGATAAGCGGGTTCGGGGAGGTTCCGATGGACATTATGACAGCGTCGACGTCGAGGACAAACTCTGATCCCTCGATCTCGACGGGGCGACGTCTGCCTGATGCGTCCGGCTCTCCGAGCCCCATTTTGACACAGCGCATACCGCCGACGAAGTTGTTTTCACCCTCGATTATCTCTATAGGGTTCGTGAGAAGCTGGAAGATGATACCCTCCTCCGCTGCGTGCTCGACCTCTTCGGCGCGTGCGGGAAGCTCCTTTTCCGAGCGACGGTATACGATATATACTTCCTCCGCACCCAGTCGTTTTGCGCAACGTGCCGCGTCCATGGCAACATTACCGCCGCCGACAACGGCCACGCGACGCGCGTGCATTACGGGGGTATCGCTGTCGTCACGATAAGCTTTCATCAAGTTGATGCGAGTCAAAAACTCATTTGCGGAATAAACGCCGCAGAGGTTCTCGCCGGGAATATTCATAAATCTCGGAAGACCCGCGCCCGTTCCGATGAACACGGCCTCGTAGCCCTCGTCGATCAGCTCATCTATCGAAAGCGTCTTGCCGATGACGGTATCGCATTCAAAATCAACGCCCAGCGCGCGGAGATTGTCGATCTCGCGCGCGACGATGGATTTCGGAAGTCTGAACTCGGGGATTCCGTAAACGAGAACTCCGCCGGGGGTATGAAGTGCCTCGAAAACGGTCACGTCATATCCGAGCTTTGCGAGATCTCCCGCACACGAAAGTCCAGCAGGGCCCGAGCCTGCGATAGCCACGCGATGTCCGTTTGACGGAGCCTTTTTCGTAGCCACCGGAACATTTTCGTTGTGACGATCCGCCACAAATCGCTCAAGTCTGCCGATTCCAACAGGCTCGCCCTTGATTCCGCGAACGCATTTCGACTCGCACTGCGACTCCTGCGGACATACTCTGCCGCAGACTGCGGGGAACGAGCTTGAGCGTGAGATGATATTGTACGCGTCGTCGAACTCGCCTTTTGAAATGCGTGAGATAAACGCGGGGATATCTATTCTGACGGGGCAACCGCTGACGCACGGACTGTTCTTGCAGTTCAGGCAACGCGCGGCCTCGTCAAGTGCCATCTCGACCGTATAGCCGAGCGCAACCTCGTTAAAGTTTTTATTTCTTACCTGTGCATCCTGTGAGGGCATAGGATTTTTGCTTTGTGTCATATTTGCCATTTTTTGAGTATCCTTTCAAAACGCGCATCGCGCCGAAAAATGAAGCTTTGCCGTCTTTTCGGTCTTCGTCTTTCAGTCGGCCTTTCTGAGCAGCTTACACGTGTTCTCATACGCGTGACGCTCGAAATCTCTGTACATCGCCGAACGCTTTATAACTTCGTCGAAGTCGACCTTGTGGCCGTCGAAGTCGGGGCCGTCGACGCAGGCGAATTTCGTCTCGCCGCCCACAGTCAAACGGCAACCGCCGCACATTCCCGTGCCGTCGATCATGATGGGGTTCATGCTGACGGTCGTGGGGATCGAATACTCTTTTGTGAGCGCGCTCACGAATTTCATCATGGGAAGCGGGCCTATCGCAAATACGCGATCGTACTTTTCACCGCTCTCGATCTGCTCTCTCAGGGCATCCGTAACGAGGCCGCGCTCGCCGTAGCTCCCGTCGTCGGTCATGACTCTGAGTCTCGAGCTGACTTCGCGGAACTCGTCTTCGAGAATGACAAGCTCACGGTTTCTGAAGCCCGTGATGGCATGAACCTCGCATCCGAGCTGTGTGAGAGCTTTCGCTATCGGGTATGCGATAGCACAACCGACACCGCCGCCGATGACAGCGACGCGTCCGAGTCCCTCAGTCTCCGTGGGACGTCCGAGAGGACCCACAAAATCGGCAAGGCTGTCGCCCTCACGCATTGCATCGAGCTTCGCGGTCGTCGCTCCTACCGTCTGATATATGACGGTCACGTCTCCCGTCTGTCTGTCGTAATCCGCAACCGTAAGCGGTATGCGTTCGCCGTTTTCGTCAACTCTCAAAATAATGAACTGTCCCGCCTTCGCCTTTGCGGCGACGCGCGGAGCGTGTATCTTTATGAGTGTTACTGTCGGATTCAGCCTTTTCTTATAAACAATGGTAAACATAGGATCTTGCCGTGTGCCTTCCTCACTTTTTAAATACATTACTATTATAGCAAAAAAGCTCCATGTTGAAAAGAGCTTTTGCCGAAAAAAATCAAATTAAAGTACTCGCGCAAAAAACATCCGAATATACTTAATCGGTAGTGAAAAGTGACGATGACTCGCGATTGAGCAAGCGTATGCCTCGACGGTTCACGATGTCTTCCCGGTTCGCTTTGAGCTTGCCGCCGAATGCGTCCGTCACAACGCCGCCCGCCTCGCGGCAGATGAGCTCCTCGCCGGATGTGTCCCACTCCTTTGTATAGCCCGCGAATTTATAATGCACATCGGCCGTGCCCTCGGCTATCATACAGCCCTTGAGACAGCTTGAAACGTGGATGAATTTTTCGACACGCTCAAGTGACGCACCGAGCTCTCGAAGGTGTGAGACACCGTCGTCCGTGCCGCTCACAAGCACGATGATCGACTCGCTCCTGTCGGAAACGTGCAGTCTTTCGGAAGAGCGTTCAAACGGCTCGGGAATGCTCTCCGTGTCGCAGATACATCTCCACGCGCCGCAACCTGTCGCCGCGTAATAGAGCTTTTTTGAAACGGGTGCGAAGATGACCGCCGCGATGCTCTCGTGGCCGAGTGCATACGAGATCGACACGGCGAAAGTGTCGCGACCCGCGATAAAAGAGCGTGTGCCGTCGAGTGGATCGACGATGAAAACGCCGTTCGGCGTGCAACGTGCCGCAAAATCGTCGCTGACATACGTCTCCTCGCAAAGAATATACGCACCCGGAAAGCTTTCGCGAAGCGTCAAAAGTATCGCCTCCGACGAAGCCATATCTGCATCCGTGACCGGCGTGCAATCGTCTTTTATCCGCACGTCGATATCCGCGCGGTAACGCTTCATAATCTCATCCCCGCCGCGCCGTGCGGCAAGCATCATGCACTTTAAAAGTGCGATTATTCTATCGTCTGTCATAACAATCTTCCTTCATGTGAGGTGAGAAAACGCGATGACGCAAATCCCGTCCGTTAAATTCAAGTCAAGCGACAAGACGCGCGGTGCTCAGAGTGAGCTTATATCACATTTTGCCCTTCTCCTCGTGCTCGGCGGTGTGATGATTTGCTCACTTCTCTTTAACGGCCGCAATCGCAGCACGGCAGTTGAGGTCGCATCAAATCCGTCCGAGTACACGGAAAGCAGCGGCGGCGAGCCTTTCGGCTATTTCATGGGAGAGTGGAATCTGTGGGAATATATCGGAGACAGCCTCGCGTATCTTCTCGGCGCGGTATAAGTGCCGCATTATATCTGCTTTTTATCTGCGCCGCTTTCGCGCTCAACGCACGACTCGGAGCATTTTTGCTTGCCGCAGCGATCCATGAGGCGGGACACCTCATCGCCGCCTACGCGCTCGGCGCAAATGTCACCGAATTTTCGCTCGGACTGCTCGGACTGCGCATAAAATATTCCGATTTCGGCCTCGGCTACCTCCGATCGTGCGTCATCTGCAACGCGGGAAGTGCCGTCGGGCTGCTTTTCTCCGTCGTCGTAATCGTCTCACCTCTGTCACTGTACGACACGGCGATGTATTTCGCACTGCTATCGGCGAGCCTCGGTGTCATAAATCTGCTCCCGATACGCACGCTCGACGGCGGCTCGATGCTATATATCATCTTAGAGCATCATCTCATGCCGCGTCGCGCAAAAGCTGTCTTTGACGCAGTGTCGATGACCGTATCGGCGGCATTTTTCGTCATGTGCCTGTACATATGCTTCACACGCACGACCGATATATCGCTTCTCGCAATTTCATGCTATTTTATTTTCGCCTCGGCATTTAGATCTTAGTCGGTGCGCTCGTACAAGCGAACGCCGCATATCCGCGACGCGAAAGTTCGTCGGCGGCACGTCGAGCGGAGTCGGAATCCGAATATATTCCGAAAACGGACGGCCCGCTTCCGCTGAGAAGTGCTACCGCGCATCCGTCGGAGTCGAGCATAAATTTCTTGGCCTCTGCGGCCTCTTTGTGTGAGTCGAGAACGACGCTCTCAAACGTGTTGTAGAGGTTTTGCGCAAGAAGCAAAGCATCACCCGCACAAACGGCGGCGGCAAGCGTATCGAAGTTTCCGAAATCACAGTCGAGCGACGCACCGAAACGCTCGTCAAGACTGCGATATGCCGTAGGTGTCGAAATCCCCTCACCGGCCTTTGCCACAACAAGATCAAGCTTCAGCGGCGTTGTGAGAAGGTCAAGCTCCTCTCCGCGTCCGAACGCCGCGCAAGTACCGCCGACGATGCAGAACGGCACGTCCGAGCCGAGACGAGCACCGAGCAGGCACAGCTCATAAGTCGATGCGCCGACGGCAAATATTTCGTTTAACAAAATGAGTGCCGCTGCCGCGTCCGTGCTTCCGCCCGCAAGTCCCGCCGCCACGGGGATCCGCTTTTCGATGTGGAATGCGACGCCGTCTTCGATACCGTAGTGATCGAGGAAAAGACGCGCGGCACAGTACACGAGATTGTCTTCACCGACAGACAGCGTCGGATCATCGCAGGTAAGCGTCACGGAATGCGCCTCGTCGGCCTTCTCGCATGATATCATGTCGCACAGTGATATACTGTGCATCACGCTTTTGATTCCGTGAAATCCGTCCGCGCGCGGCGCGAATACGTCGAGATAGAGATTGATCTTTGCATAAGCGGGTATTTTCATAAAGCTCTCCCCACGCACCGGGTGCGTGTTTTTTTGTATTTATGTGTTCATCGCCCCTCAAGCTCGCGCCGCAAATCTGTTTCAAAGATCAGACGCAAGGATATGTCGAGGGCATTTTTGCGAGGCCGCCAATAGCATGAGTCGCGGATTTTGCCGCGAGGAGGCGTGTCTTCGGCACGCCGCGGGTATTTATCTCATCGTGATAAATACCCCTCATGCAATATTATACCACATAATTCAAAGGACCGCAAGGCGAGACTGAGCTCACTGCGGTCCTTTGATGCACATGAAAGGAAGCCGTATTTTATTTTTTCTCCGCGTCACGATCGGGCTTCTTTCTTGTGACTACAAACGTCACGCAAAGAAGGATCGCGCAAACTGCGAGGATTACTGCGTACAGTACTACGTGGGACTCATCTCCCGTCGGCGGGGGCTGCGGGTCGTCGGGCTCGGTCGGGAGTTCTTCGACTTTAAACTGCCAGTCGAGCTTGCCGACTGCGTCTTGATACTCGTTTGTAAGCTCTGCGGGAACGGTAAGCTTCAGCGCGAGATCTATCTCCGCGCCGGAGTATACCGTGCCGAGATATACCCAGTCGGTAAGCTGTGCCGTCTCGTTTGCGGGAGCGTCGAAGAGATACTCAGCCTCTTCCGTACCTGCGTAATTAACTGTGAGCGAGAGCTTCGAGAGAAAATCCTCCGAGTCCTCGTGTGCGCCGAGAGAACGCATATAGACCTTGATCTTCACGCCCTTTTCGGCATCGTTCGAGATCTTGATGTTCTGCGTAAGCGTGTCACCCGGCATTACGTTTCTGAAGTTTGCAAAAAGGTCGCTCGGTGATTCATCGCTTCCGGGGGCGAAGATAAACTCGCGAGACGCGTCGTCGTAGCTTACGCTTCCGTTTGCAAATGCGGTGAGCGGGAATACGCTGAGAATAAGCGCGGCCAGCGCGAGACAAAGCGTAGCTTTAAGTGATCTTTTCATCATTCGCTTACCTCGACTTTCGTGACACTGCCGTCAGAGATTACGACACCCCACATATCCGAAACTGCGCTTGCGGGCTCGGCCTGGATCGCCGATGCGATGATCTCGACCGAGAGGTGACAGCCGTTCGGCACAACTGCGCTGTCGGTCATCTTACACTCTTCGATCAGCACCGAAGTCTCTGCGCTCGGCGCGAGAGCTTTTGTGTAGTAGTAGAATCCGTCGTCAAAACGAACCCAACCGTTCGTCAGATCGAGCGTCATCGTGTAGTCAGTGCCGAGCACGGGAGCCTGCGAGCTGACATTTCCGCTCTCGTCGACCCATGTTACGACGATCGCTGCGCGGACGTATGCGTCGGCAGAGCCTGTGTTTTTCACCTTAACGTCTGTCTTTACGTCACCGTCGAAGTTTTCCTCGATCTCGCACGACGCAGCGGCGGGAACGAATGTGTTCTTCACGGGATCGGTATGCGTCAGAATATACGCAACTGTGGAGCCGATACCGACGATGAAAATAAGTGCAAGAGAAATAACAAGTGCCGCATATTTTCTGCAGAGGCGTTTGCTGTATCTGTGTCTGTGTTTGTTTGTTGACATACTACATACCTCCTCTGTCATTCGCCGTCGGCATTCGCGCCGCTGTTAAAGTGGTTTTCGGCCACGGCGTCACCGTCGAGCCACTTGTCGTTCTTTCTCTCATTAACGAACGTGATCTCGTTTACGCCCGCTTCAAGCACGAGATTTCTCTCCGTGCCATCCTTCGGTTCGTATCTCCACGACCAGTCCGCAAGCTCTGTGACCTTGTAGCTTCCGAGCGGGAGCGAATCTATCGTAACAGATCCGTTGCCCTGTACGCTGACGGTGAGATTTACGTTCTTCGTATTATCGTCACTTCCTACGACGCTGAATATGAATGCCTGATTCTCGTCGACGGTCTCGGCACCGGTCTTTGTGATCTTGAGAGCCGTGAGCGTCGGGTCGTAGACGAAGATTATCTTGTTGTTTTCGGCAACGGATGAGAGCTCATACATAATGCTGAACTGTCTCGGTGCCCAGTTCGGGATCGCGACGTACTGCTCGGTGACTATCGAATAGTCTGTCGTCTTCTCGACGGGTTCGAGCAGGTTATTTCCCGCGGCGTCCTGATAATATACCGTATATTTGACGTTTGTCGCTTCGGTGTAGTAGAAGATTATCTCCTGACCCTGATTTGCGATGATGACGCTTGTGCTCGTCTGTGTCGGGAAGTACTTATTCTGCAAAGCGGGAGCGACCAGGTTGAGGTCTGTTCCCATTTTTGCTTTTTCGGTGACCGTTTCTCCCGTTTTCACGATGTTCTCGCGGTCATCCGCCACTTTTTCGGTCGTTCCCGCCTTGTAGTAGTGGACGACGTACTTGAGCGACTCGAGCTTCGCGTATTTCGGATAAAGGTCGTAATCGCGTGTTATCGGCATCATAAACGAGAACGGCTTTTCGACACCTGCGTCAAGGTAGAACCAACCGATGAACGCTTCGCCGACGCCGGGCGTTGGCGAGACGGGCTCGGTCGCGAGAGTGTATTTTTCGATGTTTTCCTGAACGCCGTCATATCCGTCGTAGGTGTAAAGCACGCTCATCGAGGAGTCGGTAAACGTTCTGACGGTGTAAAGTCCGTTTACCCATTTTGCGTAGAGCGGGATGTCGTTTGCGGGCATCTTGTGATCCGCGAGGACAAAACGCTCGCCCGTGCACTCGGGGTTCTTGTACCAGCCGACGAATATCGCGCCGTCTTCAACGTGTGCGGGCTTTGCCGTGGGCGTATAATCATATTCGCCGAGCGGCTTTTCGTAGAGCACGCTTGCGCTTTTATCGGGATCGTTATTTGAAGCGGAGTAGAAAATGAGGTTATACGAGTTGCGCTTGTAGTAGAACTTCGCGCCATTGCAACTTTCACCGTTATTTTTGTTGGAATTTTTGTACGTATATCCCTCAAACTCGTACTTATCCTCGTCAGTGATGGTATAACCGCTTCCATGGAACGTAACTTTGAAGATCTGCTGATACTCTCTGTTCAGGTCTTCGCCGTAGTACTCCATCGTGCTTACATTCTGACTGCTGTCGGTCTTGAGATAAAATATCTTGTCAGCTTTCGGCATTACCCCGATATAGTTCGTCCAAGGGCTACCCGCATTCGTCTTTTCACTCCAAAAGCTGTCTCCGGCATTTGTAACTATCGCCTCGTACTTACTCTTGATGTTCGCACCCCAACGGGCGGTTATCGTACCGTAATCGTCGGTATTTGAATTTGCTTTACGGAATCTGAGCGTAAATTCGCGGCGTTTGAAGTACACGTTGAGAACGCTTCTTCCGCTTGCATCGACTGTGACGGTATCGCTCTTTTCGTAGACCCAAAGGACCGAATCGGGGTGAAGCGAGCTCATGGTCTTATCGGAAGTGTTGAGAATTCCGCAAGTAAAGCAATCGGTCGTATGCGTGTGAGCGATTTTGCCGCAAGTCGTCGGTGCTATACTTCCGCTTGCCGTGCTTCCTGTATATCTATACCACCTTCCCGCAATATAGATGTATTTCGCATTATATCTGCTGTAAACCTGACCTTCTGACGGATTATTTGGCATATTATATCCGTAAGAAGCTGTCGAAACGTCGGCGTAACAAGCTGTGCTGTGAGTATGCTCTGAAGCACCGCAAGTATTACACTCCTCCGTGTGCACGTGGTTTATCTGAGTCGACTCGTTCCACGTGATCTCGTGACCGACATTGCCCCACGCCTCGTATGAGCCGAGGTGGGAGTACTCGTCATCGTTCGCGTTCTGTCCCCAAATAACGATGGTGTAATCTGCCATGCTCCTATTGGGGATCCACTTTGCCTTGTGTGTCGTGTTTGCATCGACGGTTCCCGTGAGCGCAGGCTCCCATCCGCCGAATTTATATCCGAGACGCGTGGGCTCTTTGATGCTCTCGATATCGTATGTCGTGCCGTACTTTCCGTAGATCGGCTCGGGGCCGTTTATACCCGAGTCAAGGTCGAACACGATCGTGTAATAATCACGGTCGTAATATATCTCGACGATCGTCGTGCCGTCCGCGGCTATGATATACTCGGGTACGCCCTTGCAGGTAAAGCCCGCGCGGCTATCGGCCATTGCCTTTGTATATGCGTCGATGTCGCCCTCGAGCTCGTGCACCAGAGGCTCACCGTAGCTGTCGTTTTCGAGATTCTGATAATAATGCTTTACGGTATACTTCGCACTTCCCGCGACGTAGTAGAGCGTTACGGTGATATCGGAGTTTACCGATGCGAGAGTAAAGTCGAGCTTATATGAGCTGTCGACTTTTTTCAGCGTGATATTGTCGGCAAGTCCGTCCGCTTTGTCTGTCGGGATCGAGTAGTTGAGGAGTGTCGGCACGTCGAGCGTTTTCACAAACGCGCTTCCCTTTTCGATCTCGGCGCGGTACGGCTGTGCGACCATAGCCTTGTTCGAGTCGTAAACATAGTTCACGGTGACGGTAACGGTGTTTCCGCTGTCGGCTGTTGCGGGGAGCGCGCCTAAGTGAAGCGTCGTTAAGACCGTCACAAGGCAAAGGATCAGCGAGATCGCGCGGCGAAAGCCTTTTCCCTTTCCGAAAATGTTCATTTGAGTCCTCCCTTACGACTTATACCTCAGGCCAACCTGTCGCGTCAAGCGCACCGCTTCCGTTATTCGCGGACTGTACGGCGTAAGCTTTGACCGAGATCTCTGCCTTGCTGTGCTGATAGATGTTTCCCATCTTGGGCGAGAATGTCACGCTCGTGAACAGAGGAGACGTTTCCGCCGATGCTTCGAGTGCCTCGTTGTAGTAATAAAATCCGTCGCGAAGCGTCCAGTGCTCGGTATCTATGTCAAGGCTGACAAGCGAGAGATCGACCTCACCCGTCACGCCCTCGGCAAGTGTGAGCGCGCTCTCTACGGAGATTCTGATATAAGCCGGCTGAGAGCCGATGTTCTTAACGGTGACGATCTTGGACACGACTGCACCCGGCATTACGTCATCGATATCTTCAAACGGAACGAGTCCGTCATCGGTCTTTGACTTTTCCTCGAGAGAGATCTTAACATCTCCTGCGGTTATTACGTTTGTCGCAGTGTCCTCGTGCGTGAAATATGCAAGAGTTCCTGCTGTTGCCGACAGAAAGATCACTGCGGCAAGGGCGATGATAAGTAATGTTTTTTTCATGTGAGGTATCCTTTCATCTCTTCTCATTTTATGCCGATTTTATGCCGAAAACAATATGCGCGGCAGACTGACGTTGCTTCATTTTCGCCGAAAGTCGCGCTATATTGCGTCGCGCAGTCAGGGCATATCCGAAGCTCTCGGCTTTTCTCCGAGGGATTCGGATACGCCCTGCTCCGAGCGTTTTCGCTGTGCGGAGCAGAGAGTACCGTAGGTATAATCATCCAAAAGGCGGAGATTATCTGTTCCAGGGGGCAATGTAGCCCGTGCTGCCGGGTGTGCCGAATGCGGTATTGAGTGCGGTGTAAGCGTCTGAGAATGTCGCGCTCTGCGCCGCCTCGGCAAATACCTTGATCTCGGGCGATCCGCCGAAATCTTCGGCTGTTACCTTGTTGCCGTTACCGTCGGAATAGACCCACGCGCCGTCTTCGAGATCGGCGTCGACGGAGCTGTCGAGGAATACTTTATCGAGAGCCTGCGTCTTCGTGGTCTCGCCGGCCTTGAGTGCCGTGCGGTAGGTAACAACGTAAACCGTGCAGTCGACTCCGTCGATCTCCGCAGCATAGCTGTTCAGAGACGCGCCGTCGCTGTAGCCCGCGCCCGCAGAAGAAGCGTTAAGCCAGCTCCACTGTCCGTCCGCGATGCTTGCATCGGTAAACGCGAGATGGAGAAATCCCGCAGCGTCTTCGGAGGCAATGCCGCCGTCGAGGCAGGTGGGAACTGCAATATGCACACGAACATATGCATCGGCCGAGCACTCGTTGTTCTTGACGTAAACGTCCTTGTTTACCTCAATGCCGGGGATGAGCTCGGAGTTCTGTGTGAACTCTTCTTCGAGAGTAATATCGATGCCCTTCATCGTGAAAGTGTTGTCGGCAGAGTCTTCGTCTGTGAAATACGCAAGTGTCGCACCGGCGACAGCCATTATCGCAACGATCACGGCAAGAGCTATGACAGTTATCTTCTTTTTCATTTAAAGCTTCCCTTTCGTCTCCGAGAAAATATTACTGCCAGTTGCTTACAGTCGTTCCCCAGGGGTTATACTGAGCACCGAATGCGTTTGTGAAAGCCTCGTCTGCGCTGTCAAAGCCCGCAGCCTGAACAGCAACCGCGAATACGGGGCACTTTACGCTGTTCCAGTTCCATTTCTCATCAAGCGTGAGCTTCTCGCCGAAAGCGTACGCGCCGTCATCCTTCATGTCGAAAGACTTGTCGAGATATACACCGTTGAGGAATCTCTCAGTGGTAGTCTCAGCGGCGAGAGTCGTTGCGTAGTCGGCAAAGTATACGTTGTATGCGATACCGTCCATGGTCGTCTCAAAATAGTTCCACTTGCCGTCGTGCTTCCAGATCCAGTCCTCGCCCTCAGTGGAAACAACGCTTCCGTCGGCGGCAGTCTTCTTGCCGAAGTTGAAGTGAAGGGTGTTTGCATTTGCGTTGTACTCGTCGTAGCCGTCATCGAGAGCGGAGGGGATAGCAAAGTAAACGCGGACATAAGCGTCCTCGGAGCCCGTGTTCGTAACTGTTACGATCTTGTCGACGTAGTTCTTTGCAACAGGCATATTGTACTCGTCAAGCTCGCCCTGAGCCGAGCCTACGATCGGGTAGAGCTTCTTGTTCTGGTCGAAATCCTCAAGACCCTTTTCGCCTCTCTGCTCTTCGGAAAGCTCGATCTTTACGTTGCCTACGGTGAATACGTTGTCGGCGTCGTCGGTGTCTGTGAGGTATGCGAAAGTCGCACCCGCAACGGACATAACTACGAGCACTGCCGCAAGCGCGAGAGTGATTATCTTCTTCTTTGTCATGGTATTATTCCTTTCGTTTTATGCGTAGTTTTCAAAAAGCGTGCTTATCAGAGCTTTGCCCATGCAGTTGCGGCAGTTGCGATGTTATCCTTCTGCACTGCATATGCGGTGAAAGTGAGAGTGGGCTTTGTGTTGTCGGTGAGCGCGCCGAGCTGTGCCTTTGTAACCTCTCCCTTTACCTTTACCGCATCGTCCTTGAGAACAGAGAATGCGGAGTCTGTAGCGGACGACGCAACCTCACGGTAGTAAACGCCGTCGACTCCCGCGAGAGCCGTCCAACCGTCAGCTACTTCAAAGGTCATGAATGTGTCGAAATTCGCGGACTTCTCGATCTTGACAAAGAGCCAGCAAGCTTCGCTGTTCTTCTCTACCGTTACGGTCGGGTCCTTATCAATAGTGTTGCCGGGGATCATCTTGTACTCTCTCGCGGTCTCGGTGAGAGTGATGTTGATGTCACCGACTGTAAAGGTGTTTACAACCTTATCGGTGCGGTCGATGAGCCATGCGAGCGTCGAGCCGACGGCACAGCAAGCGATGAGTATCAGCGCGGTTACGGCAATAACTGTCTTCTTCATTGTTTTTCTCCTTTTTGTGTGTTTGAATATGTGTGGAATATCGATTTTTGAGTCGATAATCAGTCGGCAAACGAGCTTCCTGCGGCGTTCCATGCCTCGCTGTAGGTGTCAAATCCGTCGGCCTGGATAGCATACGCGGTAACGACCACGGTCTTTCCGGCGTAGGACTTGAGCGTGTCGGCATTGGCATCGTCCTTGATATCAAAAGATTCAAAAACAATCACGTTGCTATTCTTCTTTACGGGAAGAAGCGACTTTCCCGACGCATCAACGGGGTTGTATGCCCAGATATTGTCGTCGGCATCGATGCAGATCCAGCCGAGAGACGTCATCTGATCTGCGATAGTCTTGCCGGTCTTTTCGATACCCGCAAGGCCGTTTTCAACCTTGACAAACAGATAGCTGTCCTCACTGTCGCTCGAAACGCGGATAGTAGGATCCTTGATATAGGTGTGACCGGGGAGAAGCTTATACGTGTTTTTCTCGACACGTGCGGCTCCCGTTGTCGTTCCTACGGCAAGCGTGTTGCCGTTCTTATCAAGTGCGACTCCGAGCTCATTGACGCTCGCCTCGTCGAGAGTGATGGCGACCTTTCCGACCGTGAATGTGTTTGTCACTTTATCAGACGACTGCAAGTATGCTAAAGTCGTGAACACGGTTGCAGTGACAAGAAGCACAGCGCAAAGCGTCAGTACGAGTACTTTTGTTCTTGTTTTCATTTGAAAACCTCCGTG
>CAYWTG010000012.1:0-15956 GCA_964461155.1 uncultured Ruminococcus sp. | reverse complement strand
CGGGGAGCTCATCCGCGCTTTCGCCCTCGAACACTATGTCGGAGCGTGACATGATCGCGGAAAAGTCCTCGATGTGCTCCGCACGAAGCGCGTCATATCCGCGCTCGGCATTTGCGATGAGGCTCTCGGTGCTCATGGACTCATCTCTGAACGAGGTGACGGTCGCGACATAGATCTCAAGCTTTGAGGAGTCTTCGACGACGATATCGCCCCACGTGGAGAAGATCTTTCCGTCTGTTTTCAAAAGAACGGTGACTCTGAAACGGTGACCGCCGTCGGCCGTGGTGCAGATAAGGTCGAGCATCGCGGTGTTGTCGCTCAGAGCGGTGCAGTTGCGGCTCTCGATATGCTCGCGCTTAAACGAAAGCGTAGTTTTTCTCGTAGGATCGGTGTCCATTCGCATACAGATAAGACGAGCGGGGTGAGACGCGAAGAACTCTCTCTCATACGACTCGCCGTCTTTTTCGTATCTTACATTAAGAAGGCCGCGCTTTAAATCGAGCACTCTCTCGTAAGAGTCGTACTCACAGTCGCCGTGAATGTCGACAAACAGCTCTCCCGCCGCCTCATATGAATCTATAACTCTGAATATATCGTTGAAGTTCTCGAAAGCCCAAGCCTCAGCCTCGTCGGGCTTTTCCTCGAGGAGAAGCTCTCTGATATGTTTCATACGATCCATATAGCCGGGGATATGCGTGTCCTGCTTATCTCCGTTCCAGATAGTTTCCTCATTAAGAGAAATTCTCTCGCACGCGGTGTTTCCGTAAACCATCGCGCCGATCGAGCCCGCGCCAACGGGAGAGGCGTTTTCCCAGTTGTGAGCTTCGTTTTTAAGCTTCAAAAAATAATCTCTCATTGATATGCATCCTTTCGTTCGCGCATAATACTTATATAATCTTACCACACAAGTCACTCGCTGTCAACCGAAACTTCGTCGGTGTCATGCGATAGCGTAGCTTTTTTTTCGATCTGTATCGATGAGAGCGGGTTTTTGCTCATCGCCGTCTCCATTCCCTTGTCGGACACGTGCGTGTAGATCTGCGTTGTATTAAGCTGTTCGTGTCCGAGTATGTCCTTGAGCACGCGAATGTCGACTTCACCCGTCTGATACATCAAAGTCGCCGCCGTGTGACGGAGCTTGTGCGTGGAATAGCCCTTGTTCCCGAGCCCCGCCGCCTCGAGGTATTTATTCACCGTGTACTGCACGGTCTTCGTGCTGATCCGCTGTGCTCGGGAAGACAAAAACAGCGCGTTTTCGCCCGTTTTTGTTTTTATTCCCATACGCACGGTGAGATAGTCTCCGAGCGCGGCGCGGCAAGCATCGTTCAAGTAAACGATACGCTCCTTTGAGCCCTTTCCGAGCACGCGAAGCGAGCGCATCGAGCGGTCGACGTCACGCAGGTCGATCCCCGCAAGCTCCGAAAGTCGCATCCCGCAGTTCAAAAAGAGAGTTATCATAGCGAAATCACGCTCGCGAGACTTTGACGCGACGTCGTTTGCCACTGCGGAAAGCAGAGCTGTACACTCATCGACCGACAGATATTTCGGAAGCTGACGCTTCATGCGCGGGTTTTCGATATTGGCGCACGGATCATGCTCAAAATATTTCTTTTTAACAATAAGATATTTGTAAAATCCCCTGAGAGCCGACAGCTTTCTCGCACGCGTGCGGCTTTGGTCGCCCCTTACGGAATCGAGATAGTAAAGATACTCGTAAACATCGCTTGCCGTGACCTTTTCAAAATCCTCCGGCGAAAGGTGCGACACGTCGCAGCTTTCCATGCTCTCGGCACTCGGAGTTTCCCCTCGGCGTGTGAGCACGAGATACTTAAAAAATATTCTGAGATCGAGCAAATACTCGTCGACCGTCTTTTCAGAGCTGTTTTGTATGACTTTCTTATACCGCGCAAACTCACGCGCATCCGCCGGCATGGCGGCAAGCTCCTCGTCCTTCATTCTCTCACCTCCGCGTCTTCATGTTCTATTATTTTATCACAAAGCCCGCCGTTTTCATAGACATTTTGTAAATTTTGTGCTTTTGACCTTGCTATACGGACGAAAAAGATTTATAATTGTCTTAATATCAAATAAGCGGAGATAAACCGATGAAAAAATACATAAAAGAAAACTCTCGCATCATAACAAAGCTGATTTTAAATCAGGTCGGAGCGGCCGTTCTCGGTATAACTCTGACATCCGCCGCCGCGCAGAACGACACTCTGTTCGTCGGTCTCAGTGCCATTTCGACGGTCTTCTACATGGTCCTGCTCTACAACGCGATCTGGGACGAGGGCGGTCACGAGCGCATCAGGATCGACGGCGGACGCGCGGAGATGAAGCCGCTTCGCGGACTTTTCGTCTCGTTCATAGCGAACATCCCGAACCTTGTGATAGCACTGGCGATACTAATCGGAAAGATATTCGGCAGCACCGCCACCTTCGGGTTTGAATGGGCGGGCGGCCTCTACGGCATCGCTCACGGCATCGCCATTTTCTATGAGGGAATGTACGCGGGGCTTGTCAGCTCGTACTCCCCCTACAACCCGATCGGATATTTTCTCATTATCCTCCCCTCGCTTGCGGTGTGCACTGTGGGCTATATCATCGGAGTAAATAACCTCAGACTTCTCGATATTTTCACGGGAAAATGCTTTAAAAACCGCAGAAAAGACGGATAAATCCCCTTTTCGTCAATGCGTACAAGAAAAGATTTTTTTCGACAAAATTCATGTTGATTGCTTCGCTTGACACAAAAAAATATCTGTGCTAAAATTTAGTACGTAAAATATTCAGAAAGAAGGCAAAGATATATGCTTTTCATGGTTGACAGTGCTGATCTTAACGGCATCAAGAGATGTGCGGAGTTTTTCCCCATCGCAGGAGTTACAACAAACCCCACCATCGTTTCTTCCGCGAAGACAGACTTCCGTGAGCTTCTTCTCAACATCAGAAAGATCATCGGTGACGACAAGATGCTCCACGTTCAGGTAACCTCCTCGGAGGCTGAAGACATGGTTCGCGAGGCTGAGATGCTCCGCAGTCTCGTCGGCGGCGATTTTTATGTTAAAATTCCGATAACCGAGCAGGGTCTCAAGGCTATCCGTATGTGCAAGGAAGAGGGCATCGGCGTTACGACGACCGCTATCTTCACTCAGCAGCAGGCTCTCATGGCCGCTCGTGCAGGCGCAGACTTCGTAGCTCCTTACATCAACAGACTTGACAACATCATCTCCGACGGTGTACACGTTGTTGAGGAGATCGTAAAGCTCTTTGATCTCCAGCACCTTAACACAAAGGTTCTCGCAGCAAGCTTCAAGACCTGCGAGCAGGTACACAAGGTTGCAATGACCGGCGCACACAGCGTTACGATCAACCCCGAGCTCTTCTCTACTCTTATCTACCACCCCATGACCATGTACGCTCTCGATGCGTTCGACTGCGACTGGGCTGAGGTATACGGCAACGATAAGGTTCTCGACATTCTCGGCAAGTAATCTGAAAAAAGAAAAAGCAAACTCTCACTGTGACGGACTTGTTCCGACAAGTGAGAGTTTTCTATTTGCATTTTCCGCACTGCGCACATCCGTTGCAGATCGGGCGGCTACCACATGAGGCGCACTGCGCGTGATAGCTCGGCGTATAAAGTACATCTTCGGGAATTTCAAATCCCATTCGGTCGGTCAGGTGCCACTCGACGCGTCGCCCTGCGTAATTCATCCCGGATTTATGAGCCATCTCGGCCTGCACGCGCTTGTCTTTAATATTATACTTTCTGCCGTCCTTTATAAATACGCTGCCCGTCTCGATAAATGTGAAGCTGACATTGTGCGCGACGCACTCGTCATGCAGACGGATCACATCGTCAAAGAAACACGGTCTTGCACCGTCGTAATTCTCGCCGCCGCAGATGACGTTCTCTATCTTCAAGCCCGCAAGATATTTTTCGATCGACACCGCACCGATAAACGGCGCACACATGATGCCCTTGTGCTTTGCCGGCACTTCGAGAAGTATCGGTATTCTCTCATCGGCACGTCTCTGATTTTCGCACGTCACGTTGAGCATTACGTTTTCCCATCCGTCGCCCCAGTCGCGCGGCAGGCAGTCGCGAATGCGTTCAGGACGCTTTGTGAGAAGAAAGAACTTCACGTCGGGGCGCATCCCGATAATGTCCCATGCCGCATTTCGCCACTCGTCGGCCTCGGGAAGAAAGAAATCGGAATTCATGCAAACACGAAGCTGTTCTCCGCTTTTTATTTTATACGCGCCGTTTCTGTCGCGGTGCAGAGGATAATCGAATCCCGCCGCGGTTTTATATATTCGCGAGCCGTCGCGACCGCGCATTCGGTCAATGCAAAACATATAGCAGTTCTCGCACCCCTCGCTGATCTTTACACATCCGTGCCACGGGTTCCAGATATCATGCATAAAAAGCCTCCTTGACCGCACGACCGCCGTTTTCCTTAATTATATCACACGCCGCGCACGTTTTCAAGATTCGCTTCACGCTTTAAAATAAGCACAAAATTTTCGCCGTCGACGTATCAAGCACTTGACTTATGGAATACTACTATCGGAGCAAGTCCGGACTTGTTCTTTGATATAGATCCCATATAGCGGAGAGACTCTCTCCGCTATATGGGAGACGGCGGTCAGACGAGCTTTGCGCGGAGCTTCTCTATCGCGTTTTTCTCGATTCGTGATACATACGAGCGTGAGATGCCGAGCTTATGCGCCGTCTCTCGCTGAGTTATCGGCGCGTCGCTGCCGAGTCCGTATCGCATGATGATTATCTCCCGCTCCCTCTCGGACAGCTCGCTTTTTATATATTCCGCCGTGCGTGATATCTTTATCTTCAAATCGATGTCGTCGGCTATCGTGTCCTCTACCCTGATTATGTCAAGATACGTCAGCGGATTGCCGTCTTTGTCGGTGTCGATGGCCTCGTTCATCGACACCTCGGCCGCAAGCTTCCGCTGACTGCGAAAATACATTAAGATCTCGTTTTGTATGCACTTCGCACCGTATGTTGCAAATCTCGCCCCGTTTTTGCAGTCGAACGAGTCTATCGCTTTAATAAGGCCGATCGTACCGATCGAGATCAGGTCGTCTCCTGCGGGATTTCCCGGGTAGTATTTTCTCACGACGTGCGCCACAAGTCTGAGATTGTGAGAAATGAGTCGCGTTCTGGCCGACTCGTCGTTTGAATTTTTGAAAGCGTAAAAAAGCTGCGCTTCTTCCGCTTTATCTAAAGGAGGCGGAAAATGATTTCCGGGACTTGCGCTCAGAAACACATACGACATCCCCGCCAAAACCGACAATATTAAATCAAGCATACAAACCTCGCGTATAATTCTTTACGAAGCTAAATATATGCTTTTTCGCGTGTCCGAAATGCGGGAAAACGAGAAAACACCGTCTAAATGACTTGACGGTGTTTTCTCTCCCTGTTACTTTTCTTCGGATATACGTTTCAAAATGCGCGTGAGCAGATCGTATGCCGCAGCTTTTTTCGCGCTCTTTTTATCGGGTGCGCTCGCGCTGATGCTGTGACCGTCTCCCGATATTTTGCAGACGCAGCTCCATGTCTCGGTACCGTTGTCGTTACGAGTCGACGCGAAATCATATCTCGGCTCTGCGACAGCTCCCTTTTGCCAAAGCTCCTGAAGCTGATTGATCGCGTCGGCAAGAGTGGGATTTCCGACTTCTTTTGCGGCGCGCTGCTTGTCTGTTTTTTTGGTGTTTTCGGCACCGTCGAGCCTTTTTTCGATTTCGAGAAGATTTTTGACGACGGACTCGAGGACTTCGAGATTCCACTCGCAGTCGATCGCGACCGCGCCGATTATCGCTTCGAGAAAGTCCTCTTGAACCGACGGATTTTTCTTGACATTTTGTGCGATGTCGCCGCGTCCGAGTCTGAGAAACTCTTCAAGATCAAGACTGTCCGCTCTTTCGGCGAACGACGCGCCGCATACAAAGCCCGTTTTGATCTCGGTCAGCTCTCCCTCGTCCTTTGACGAAAAATACTTTCCTTCGGGTGTGACTCTGCCGAATCTCTCGCACATCTTTTTCATGATGATAAATTCAATTACCTTATCACCGTAAAACTCGAGTTGCTCGTTGTCGTATGATTCGGGATGCTCCTTTGAATAGGATCGGCGGGTGCACGCCTGCTCGAGAAGAGCAGGATTCTTGAACACGTAACCGATGCGTCTCATGAGCTCTCGGAGCTCTTCTGAATTGCTTTTGTTTTCCACTTTCGTATTCTCCTCATAATTATGAATTTTTTGCCAAAACGAACAGGCATAACAAAACACCTGCCGTTCAAAGAGCAACACAAATTATGAAGATAAAGCATTCGCCATTTGAAGTCGTCCGTGAGAAAACGAGATCAAATGAATAATTCTTTCGCCTGATAATTTGCCGTTGTTCCTTTTTCTGCCATAGTTATTATATCACACACCGGTCTGACTGTCAAGATTAGTTTTTATAATAGTGCTAATAATCACCGACTGCTCGGAATATACTGAATAAAAAACGTAAACGGCGAGGATAGGATGAATAATACTGTGGACTTCGGAGGACGCTCGAAAGCTTCGCGTCGCGCCGGTGAAAAGCTGACGATGGCTCCGTCAAAATACGGTCTTGACGACAGCGCGGTCGCGCTTTCGCGTAAAATGTACGGCTCAAACTCTTTCACAGAAAAGAAAAGGCGCACTTTTATCGGTGCTTTTGCACGGAATCTGTCGGACCCGATAATACGAGTTTTGATCGGCGCGCTTTTTATTAATCTCATATTCACTTTTCATGATGTAAACTGGATCGAGCTCGGCGGCATCGCGCTGACGATATTTACGGCGGCATTTGTGTCGACCCTGTCCGAGTTCAGCAGCGGCAAGGCTTACGACAAGCTGTTTAACGCGGCAAACGATCACAGGCATACCGTATTCAGAAACGGCACGCAGGTCGATCTCTCCTGCCGCGATATCGTGAGATTTGATAAAATTCTTCTTTCGTGCGGAGAGCTTGTGCCGTGCGACGGATTTTTGATTTCGGGTGAGCTTTCCTGCGACGACTCACCTCTCACGGGAGAATCGCGAAGCGTCGGAAAAACTGCGATCGACACCAAAGCTCTCACCGAGAGCTTTATTAAAGAAAACTCGAATTTGGAGTGCAGATCTTTTCTGTGTCGCGGCAGCACGGTTTCGTCGGGAAGCGGAGTGGTAATATGCACATCTGTCGGTGACGCCACTCTTTACGGAAGCATCGCCGCGGAGCTTCAATCGGACGAGGATGAAAGCCCGCTCAAAGAGCGACTCACGGTGCTTGCGCGGACGATAAGCCGCCTCGGCTACATAGGAAGTGCGATCGTCGCGGCGGTGTATCTGTTCAGCACTTTCGTCATCGCGTCGAGCTTCAAAGCAGACCTTATCGCCTCAAAGCTCGCAAACCCGACGCTTGTAGCCTCGGAGCTGCTTCACGCGCTGACGCTTGCGGTCTCCGTAGTCGTCGTGGCAGTTCCCGAGGGACTTCCGATGATGATAACCGTTGTGCTGTCGGCGAACATGAAGCGCATGATGAACAGCGGAGTTCTCGTGCGTCGGCTCGTCGGGATCGAAACGGCGGGGTGTCTGAGTATACTGTTCACGGACAAAACGGGAACGCTGACCGGCGGGAAGATGAAAGCTGTCGGAGTCTCCGTCGGCGCAGAGCCGATGATAGGCGTTCGGGAGATACAGAAATATCACGCGCTCTTTCGCGAGATCGAGCTCGGATGCAAATACTGCGCAAGCGCACGCGGAAACACGACCGACCGCGCACTGTCTTCACTCATGGGGCAAGGCGTGCGATATATTGAGCCGAAAGAAAGGATCCCATTTGACCCGACGCGAAAATATTCGGCAGTGCTCATCGAAGACGGCGGAATGATGAAGACGATCGTTCGCGGTGCACCGGAGGTCGTGCTTGCAATGTGCGACAGGGCTTCGGACTTGCGCGGAAATACTATACCTCCGACGAAAGCACGCGGTTTTGATCCCTCTCTTCGAGTCATAGGTCACGCGATAGGCAACGAGAGTGCATTTCGCGCACTCTCCGTCGGACAAATGCCTCGTGAGATGACATATGTCTGCTCCTATTATCTGAAAGATGAACTGCGCTCGGCCGTGCCGGAGGCGGTTCGTGAGGCACGCGAAGCGGGGATAGAGGTCATCATGCTGACTGGAGACAGCGAAGAGACGGGCAGTCGCGCCGCGCTTGACGCGGGTATCATGGGCAGCGATTATTCGCTTTATCCGAGCGGCGTCGCAAATGACTGTGAGCTTGTCGTGCGCGGAGAGCATTTGCGGGCGATGAGCGATGATGAGCTCTGTAAGCTTCTTCCGCGAATACGCGTTATCGCGCGAAGCACGCCGAGCGACAAATCTCGCCTTGTACGCGTGGCGAAAGAGGCGGGGCACGTCGTCGGCATGACCGGTGACGGCGTGAACGACGCTCCCGCGCTGAAATCATCTGATGTCGGCTTTGCCATGGGAAGCGGCACAGACGCGGCGCGTGAAGCGGCCGATATCGTAATAACGGATAACAATTTCGTCTCGATAACACGCGCCGTTTTGTACGGCAGGACGATTTTTGAAAGCATTCGGAAGTTTATCACATTTCAGCTTATAATGAATCTCTGTGCTGTCGGAGTGTCTGTCATCGGGCCATTTTTGGGGATCGAAAGTCCGATCACGATCACGCAGATGCTCTGGATCAACATGATAATGGACACCCTCGGCTCGCTCGCGTTTGCCGCGGAAGCTCCGCTTAAAACTTACATGAAGCGCGCACCTCTCAGCCGAAGCGAACCGATCCTCGATCGAGTCACCGTACACAGGATAATCTTTTGCGGACTTTATTCTCTGCTCGTTTCGCTTTATTTTCTGTGCTCCGCGAATATCCGTATGCGATACGCTGCGCTCGGCGAGACGTATCATCTGACCGTATTTTTCGCGTTGTTCGTGTTCAGCGGCATCGCGAATGCGTTTTGCGCGCGCACTCCGAGAATACGACTTTTCGCGGGGCTTTCCAAAAACCGCGCATTTATGCCGATCATGACATCAGTTTGTGCGGTACAGCTTCTCATGATATATTTCGGGCGTGAAGTCTTCCGCACAACGCCTCTCGCGCGTGAAGATCTCATCCTTGCGGCACTTTTCGCGGCGAGCATAATTCCATTTCAGTTTATATACAGACTCGTCGGCGCGGCAAAAAGAAAGCGCGACCTCGAAAGGCCGCGCCGTCAGAGCTCAGTATGATAGCATAGCCTTAAACGAGGCCATGCCGAGAGTACGCGAGATATAGTATCTCGGAACCGTAAGATCGGTGTAGTCGGGAGTGTTGTACGGGGAGCGCGTCGTGTACGCGAAATCAAAAAATTCACGTGCCACGGCCAAGACCGTGTCGTTATACGAGCCTGCGGGGTATGCGATGGCGCGTACTTCTTTTCCGGTAAGCTTTTTTATCTCGGCACACGATACTTCAAATTCGTTTCGCACAGTCTGTTCGGTTTGATATGCGAGATCGACGTGATGCGCCGTGTGACACTGGAACGAAACGAGTCCCGAGTCTGACATCTCGCGTATCATGTCGCGCGTGAGATATCCGTCGGTGGCAATGAGCTCAGTTACGAGAAAAACCGTAGCTTTTGCTCCGTGCGCTTTGAGTATCGGAAACATCTCCGTATAGTTGTCCTCATATCCGTCGTCGAGGGTTATGATAACCGACGGTCGTGCGGTCATCTTCCACTCATGTGCGAAAAGATACTCATAGTTTTCGCTGTCGAGATAGTCAAGCTGTTCCGCGAAATCTGCGGGGCGCACGAAAAGTGCGCTGTACGGGCCGTACACTTCTTCGAGGATGAGATGATACATAAGTGCTTTCGGCTTATACACGGCTTCCGTCGGCTCGCTCGTTACGCTCGGCTCGGTCTTCTGTGAGACGAGAGCGGACTCGTCTGTATGCGTGTTTGCGGTCGTGCTTGCGGTCGCGTCGTCACTCGCAACATTGCTCATGCTCTCTTCGGGATCCGTCTCCGTCGTTTCGGTGTTACCGCTTTCGAGCGTCACGTCGACAGTCTGCGTCGTGTCGTCGACTGTTCCGTCGGCGTTGCGAAGCGCGGCACATGAGGTAACAAGAACGGTGCAAAGTATGAGTGAGATCAGTTTTATCGTTTTCATATTATCCTCCACTGTGCGTTAATACAGTATCACGGCAGACGCAGAAGCGTTGTGAACAGCTCCTTTTCCGAGTTCAGCTTTCCCTCGTTTCCGACGGTGCAAATAAAGTTCTGCGCCAGCACGGCCTCTACGCTTTCGCAGAGTGAGCGCAGACGTGCGCCGTTGACGGAAAGCATCGCCTCGCGATCCTCGCACATACTCTCGTATGTTCGCCCGCTCATGTACGCGTTGAGCGAGCGGGCAACGGATGCGTAAGCCGTAAGCGGACGGTCTATCTTTCCGAATGTGCCGACGATGTAGCGATCAAGCTCTTCCTCGCTCGGAGTTTTGCGTCTTATAAAGTCGCCGCAGGCGTCAAATACGCGGTAAGTCTCCGACAGCGCGGGGTCGCGGTATGTCGAAAAGCTGACATTTCCGCTTGCCGCCGAGAATGAGCAGTTATATCCGTATGCGCCGCCCTTCATGCGGAGCTCGGGGTACAGGTAATCATTATTGAGCATCGAGGAAAGTATCATGTACGAGCCGTCGTATTTATATCCCGCATCGAAAAGATTTCCCGATTTTGCGCAGTACTGGACGGCGGATGTCGTAAGTATACCCTCATTCAGCTTGCCGAATGCACTTCGACTTGCGCGCGCGGGAACGTCGAACGACGGAAGCCCGTCGGCAAATCGAGAAATCGCGGAGTCGAGTGCGCTTTTGTACTCTGCGGGTGCGGCCACACTGACGAGAAGTGCTCGGCGGTTTATCACTGATGCGACGAGACTGCGAATCTCGGCAAGTATTTCGTCACTTTGAGTCTCGAATTTATCGAACAGACGCTTCTCGGCGATGTATGACTCGACACCGTCGAGCATATCCTCTGCGGCATCTGCGGCGTTAAAATACGCGCAGGCGCGTGAGGCGGCGTATGCGTTGCCGGAGTAAAGAATGTCGCGCTGCTTTTCCGACACTTCCTCGGCGAGTATCTCAAAAACGCGCTTTTTGTCGTCGAGCCTGCTTTCGGTCAAAACCTCAAGCGCGAGCTCACACGCGCAGTCAAGCTTCTGCGGCAGAAGTCTGAGACTCACTTCGAGCACGCTTCGAGTGCCGTCTTTCGTGCCGAATGTTCTGTATGTCGTGCAACCGATGCTGAAGCCGCCCGTGTTCATGCGCACGTCGTCGAGAAGATCGGTGTACGATCTGCGAGCAGTGTCGACTTTTCCGAAGATAGCGCAGGCAAGATCGAGAAGCGGGAGCTTTTCGCTTTCAACGTGCGAGATGTCGAACATGGCTCTGATGTAGATGAGTCCGTTCGTGTCCACATCGTGAAATACAGCGGGAAGACCTCCGACTTCACCGTCGCGGCAGAATATGGGGCGCGGCGTGTGCTCCACGTCGAGTCGCGACAGCACAGGTATGCACTTTAACGTCTCGGGGTCGTCTTCCGTACTCTGATACTCCTCCAAAAGCTCGTTTTCGCGTCTGAGACGTTCATACTCGTCATCCGACATTTTCTCGCGCACACCTTCGAGCTCTCGCTCGAGCTCGCGGTTTTTCTCTTCTCCGAGGCCGGCGACGCCGCGCAGAGTGAGAAGCGCGCGGTGAGCGGAATCCGCGATTCTCAGCACAAGTCGCTCGTAGTAGTCGCTCTCGGCCATCTCGCGGAGCTTTTCAAGCTGCTCGTCGTAGCGGATATTTCTAAACGGATCGTCGGGCGTGAACATGAGGCTCTGCATCACAGACAGAGAAAGTGTGAGTCCTCTTGAGGATGTACCCTGCTCTCCCTCTTTCAGTCTGAACTCGCTTCGCTCGAGTGCGGAAAGAAGCGTGCGGCGGCTTACGCCCTCGCTTGCCACGCGTCTGAGCGTCGTTTCGACTGTCTCCAAAAACTCATCCGCACGTTCTGCATCCGTATTTTTTGCGATCACCGAAAATACGGGTTCTTTCATGTGATTTATGAATCCGCCGTACACCTCGCTTCCGATACCTGCATCGATGAGTGCGGTTTTGATCGGCGCACCGGGTGCTTCAACGAGAATATCGGAAAGGTACTCGGCAGCGGCGCAGTCAAGTGTGTCGAGGCTGTCGCAAAATACCGAGCCGTAGGCAAGATAATCTTTGCCGCCTTCGTCCTCGCCTGCGGGTAGAGGATAGTTTTTCGTAACTCGACAAAGTCCCCCGAACGGCTTTTGCGGGCATATTTTCGGCTCGTCGACACGACTCTCGCACTTTGAAAGATACTCACGGTCGATATACGAAAGTCTCTCCGCGTAATCGATTTTTCCGTAGAGAAAGATATACGACTGCGACGGCGAGTAGTGGCGTTTATAAAAATCGACAAGCTTTTCGTATGTAAGCTTTCTTATAAACTCGGGCTCACCTCCCGAATTTTTGCCGTATGCGTTATCGGGGAAAAGTGCGTAGATGAGCTCATCGTAAATATTGGAGTCGGCATTTGACACGGCGCCCTTCATCTCGCTGTTGACCACGCCGCCGTAATCAAGCGAGCCGTCATCCGTCGTCTTCAGATTCGTTCCCTCTTGCATGAATATCTCGCGGCGCGAAAGAAGCTTCGGCGCGAATACCGCATCGAGATACACATTCGACAAATTTATAAAATCGCGGTCGTTGCAGGACGAAACGGGATATACCGTTTTATCGGGGTATGTCATCGCATTGAGGAAAGTGTACATCGATCCTCGCACAAGCTGCATAAACGGATCTTTGACGGGATAACGCTCCGAGCCGCAGAGCACCGAGTGCTCTATTATGTGCGGTGAGCCGCTGTCATCCTCGGGCGGGGTATTAAATGCGATACAAAAAAGCTTGTTATCGTCATCGTTCGGAAAAAGGCAGACGGTACTGCCGCTTTTTTTATGTCTGAGCAGATAACCGTCGCAAGCTGCCGCCGACAGATGCTCGCTTTTTAACAGCTCGTAGGTGTTCGGTATCATCGATTCAAAAGAAGGATTGTTCGGTTGCATTTTCAAAGCCTTTCGGAGTGTGGATTTGTAAATGAAAGGGCAACACGGAGCACTCTTTTCGGGTGTCCCGTGCTGCCGCACGTTATTGAAGCAATATGTCGGCAAGACGGCAGAAATCGTGTGCCGTGAGCTTCTCGCCACGCACGTCCGCACGAAGCGACGCACTTTCAAGTGCCGAGACGAGCTTCTCTTTCGGGAACGCCGCCCCTGCGGCATTGACAAAGGTCTTGCGTCTTTGCGCAAAAGCAAGCTCAATGAGGCGGTGTGCCGTTTTGACGATGTCAAGCGGGGTATTCGCGCTCGATGCAAGCTCCGGATAAATCTCACTCACACCGCCGTGCGGGATGATACCGATGACGGCAGATGAGACTTTCGGAACGGGATGAAAGCTTCCGGGAGAGACGGTAAAGAGTCGTCTGACATCGGAATGGAGCGCGAGAGACGCTGTAACGCTTCCGTACTCGCCGCTTCCCGCCTGTGCGCAGAGTCTGTCCGCCACTTCAAGCTGTATCATTACGGTTATAGCCGCAAACGGCAGACGGCGGTCGGGCGGAAAAGACTCGACGAGCTTCATTATGACGGGAGATGTGATGTAGTACGGCAAGTTGGCGCACACGCTGACATCTCCGCCCGCGCGAAGCACTTCACCGAATTCTTCCTCGATAAAGTTCGGAAGCTCAAGCTTCATAATGTCGGAATTTATGACTTTTATGTCGTCATATTCGGCAAGAGATTCGCCGAGAAGCGGGATTAGTCCTCGGTCTATCTCCACCGCGACGACTTTGTCGTAGCACTCGGCAAGTCGGGACGTAAGCGCGCCGATGCCGGGACCGATCTCGAGCACCGCGTGCGGGCCTTTGCCCGACATACAGGCAAGCTCATACGAGTTCTCGGCGATCATACGCGGTATCGCGGGATTTACGAGAAAGTTCTGACCGAAGGCTTTCTTCGGCGAAAGCGAATATTTTTCAAGAAGTCTTTTGACTTCCGAACGGTTGCAAAGATCCATTGTCACCTCACGCAGCACTGCTTATCGCACGCCGTCACTATATCATATGACGGACATTTTATATCCGACGCTGAATTTTTCGCCGACTTTAAGTGTGACGGCGTATTTTTTATCCTCTGCTCTGCCCGACTCATCAACGCTCGCGGGCAGGCCGCACCACGGCTCGAGGCACAAAAACGGTGCGTCCTTATCGACGGGAGTCCATAATCCGATAGCGTCAAAGCCGTTGAAATCGAAACGTATGCCGTGACCGTCAAGGTTTGACACAAGATCAAGCCGCTTCGACGGCAGATTTTCGATTATCATGGCGTCCTTGGCGAAATCGGAATATTTGAGCGGCAGGGCGTTTCCGTGAATTCTCCGAAGCTTCGGGAGCGCGGGATTCATGTACCCGTTATCGGTCACGGACATAACAGCCCCGCGCGCATTGCGAAAACGGATCGTGTAATCCTCAAACGAGCCGCCGCCCGGGAGCGGGCAAACAAAGCCGGGATGTCCTCCGATGCAGAAGATCATATCATCCTCGCCGAACACGGTGTATTCGGTCGAAAAGCCCGTGTCGTTTATCGAGTGGCGCACACGAAGCGTATATCTGTACGGATAGCTCTTCAGCGTCTTATCGCTCCATTTATGTTCAAATGTGATGCTGTCGGGTGAAAGCTCGACTGTCTCGAAACGCTCTCCCTTGACGATACCGTGCTTTTTCATCGGATATTTTACGCCGTCGTATATGACGCTGTCATCCTTTGACGAGCACACTGCCGGGAACAGGTGCGGTGCCTGCCCCGACCAGTATTTCGCGTCGCCGTTCCAAACATATTCGATACCGCCGCAGACAAAGGAAATAAGTTCTCCGCCTCTCTCGGTGCATACGGCTGTGCTGTTTTCTGTTTTGAGTGTAAATGTCATATGCGCCCTTTATTACCTTTCTGAAAGCAAGTGACTGCGCTTCTCAGAAGCGGATCTTCTCCTCGAGGTAGCTTCTGATGGAGTCGATGGGAAGACGAACCTGTTCCATCGTGTCACGGTCACGGACTGTTACGCAACCGTCATTTTCGGAGTCAAAGTCATATGTGATGCAGAACGGAGTTCCGATCTCGTCCTGTCTTCTGTATCTCTTACCGATGGAACCGGCGTCGTCGTAGTCAACTGCGAAATACTTCGACAGCTCGTCGCAAAGCTCACCTGCAGGGCCTGCGAGCTTCTTGGAAAGCGGGAGGACGGCCGCCTTAAAGGGAGCGAGGGCGGGATGGAAGTGGAGGACGACACGTGTATCGTTCTTCGCCTCGTCGATGACCTCCTCGTCGTATGCCTCCGTGATAACGGTGAGGAACAGACGCTCAACGCCGAGAGAGGGTTCGATGACGTAGGGGATATATCTCTCGTTTGTCTCGGGATCGAAGTAGTCAAGGCTCTTGCCGCTTGTGTTGATGTGCTGTGTGAGGTCGTAGTCGGTTCTGTCGGCAACGCCCCAAAGCTCACCCCAACCGAACGGGAAGAGGTACTCAAAGTCTGTTGTGGCTCTCGAGTAGAAGCAGAGCTCCTCTGCGGAATGGTCGCGCAGGCGGAGGTTCTCCTCTGCAATACCGAGGCTGAGGAGCCAGTTCTTGCAGAATTCGCGCCAGTACTCGAACCACTCGAGGTCTGTGCCGGGCTTGCAGAAGAACTCAAGCTCCATCTGCTCGAACTCACGCACGCGGAAGATGAAGTTGCCCGGGGTGATCTCGTTGCGGAAGGACTTACCGATCTGGCCGATGCCGA
>CAYWTG010000011.1:0-16038 GCA_964461155.1 uncultured Ruminococcus sp. | reverse complement strand
GCCTTATTTCAAAGAAAAACTCTCTTATTTCGGAAGGTAAATACACAGACGGAATTAAAAATGCCTTTGGCTTTATTGTGTCGACAAAACGAATAAATTCAAAAACTAACTCGTTGCGTGGATCCTTAACCAATCGTTTACCTATAGTTGAAAATCCCTGACAAGGAGGACCGCCGATGATAACATCTATTTTATCTTTATATTTTGTCAAATCTTCGTTGCTAATTGTTCGTATATCTGCGTTTATCAGCGGGACAAAAGGATAATTTTCATTATGAGTTTTAATTGCAGGCTCCCACATTTCAACAGAAAAGGAGGGTTCATAACCGGCATCAATAAATCCTCTTAGCAAACCGCCAGCACCGCTAAATAAATCTATAAACGTAAGATCATTTTTTATTTTTGGCTGATTCATAATACGCATCTAACTCCTTTTTGATTTGCTCTGCCCAAGCTTTTGCCATCATCGGAGGCACAGCATTTCCAACCTGCATACATTGTTTATCCCTAGGTCCCATAAATATATAGTCATCAGGGAAGGTTTGGATTCTAGCGGCTTCTCTAACAGTTAAACTTCTGTCTAACCAAGGGTGAATAGGAAACGCATTATGTCCAGGTACCATTGTAAGTGAGGGCTTGTTTCTATAAAGAAAAAGGGTGTAACCCCATCATTCTGAGGTTACACCGCATTTTCTAAAATACTGCCTTATTCACCCGGAGCATTCTTCTGGCGGGCTTTTCTTTTGCTTTTGCGAATATTTCCGCGCGGGCGGCGGATAATATAAATATATTCTGCGTATCGGAGGCGAAATATGGTCACGTGCTTTGTGAGAACGATAGTAATGTATTTTTCGCTCGTCGTCGCCGTTCGCCTGACCGGCAAGCGGCAGATCGGCGAGCTTCAGGTGTCGGAGCTCGTCATAACATATATGCTCTCGGAGCTCGCGGTCTTCCCGATCACCGACAAGAACGTCCCACTCCTGCACGCGATCGTCCCGATACTGCTGCTCTTGTCGCTCGAGGTGATATTCTCGTTTTTGCAGACCAAGAGCGGCAGCTTCAGACGTATTTTCAGCGGCAGCGCGGCAGTTCTTATAAGTCACGGCAAGATCGACCGCGCCGAGCTTCAAAAGAATCGCGTCGATCTCGACGAGCTCCTCGGCGAGCTGAGGCTCAAGGGCGCGTTCGACATCGCAGATGTGGAATATGCATTTCTCGAGGAAAACGGCAAGCTGTCCGTGCAGCTGACCGCGCAGGCGTCTCCGCTCACGCCGAAGCAGCTCGAACTCCCCGTGAGTGAAAACGGATGCGCGCACGCGGTGATCGTCGACGGAGAGATGTCCGAACGCGCGATCGGAGAGGTCAACCTGAACTGCCGTCGCATCGAAAAATATCTCGACGAGGCGGGAGTTCACCTCGAGGAAGTGTTCCTGATGACGCTCGACGACGCGCATAATGTTACGCTCGTGATCGACGACGGCGAGCGAAGACTTAAAATACGCACGGACACACTGAAAAAGGAGAAGGACAGATGAAGATATTCGTTTCCGCGCTTTGCATGGCCGTGCTTCTCTGCGCGCTGACGGCGTTCGCGGGTGCGTTGATCTCGCGCACAATTGATGCGGTGCAGGATGAGCTCGGGTGTCTCCCCGACTCGGTAGAAGCGATTTTCGGCGCGTCGGAGACGCGAGAGAATGCGGGGTCGATCGTGTCACGTGAGGCGGGAGAAAATATAAGTTCATCGGGAGTGTCGCCGCGCGACGATTTGAATCGTGGGGCAAAGGAGGCGTGGCAGGCTGAGTTTGCGGGCGCGACGCACGTTGATGACGCGGAATTTTATCTCGGGCATATCGAAGCCGCGCGGCGGCGACTGTGTGCTCGAGGAGGATTTCTCACGGCATTCATCGGGCAGGCGGAGCTCGATGAGGTAGACACGCTCCTCGTGATGCTCCGTGAGGCACTCGAGGCGCGGGATGACGCCTACTACAGAACAACTCTCGCCGCCGCGCGGGAAAAGCTGAAAAAGCTCGCCCGCTCCGAGCGACTGACGCTCTCAGGAGTAATATAAAAAGTAAGGCCAAGTGACACCCGCCGCCGGACTCCCCGCGCAACACAGCGGAACGCCACCCTCGGTTTGTTGCCGCGTGGACGAGCGTCACAGCAAAACTTCACGCGCAAACCCGCGAACGCCATCATCTGCACCCCATACGCGACGTAACGTAGTGCGAGGGATAGTACGAGCATATCGCCCGTATCGCGTACTCCCTCAGTCACGCTACGCGCGACAGCTCCCTCCCGGAGGGAGCCTTTTATGTGGGGACGCGTTTTCACTATAGGAACGAACGGTATAGCAGAACCTACGTATCCATCAGCCAACCACATCGAATATTCCAAGTAAAACGAGCGAACACAATTCTCACCTGCATGATGCGTGAGACGCAACTTTCCACATAGAAACTAACGATACAGCAAAACTCACGTATAGCCCACCGACACGCCACCTCAAGCTTGTCGCCCGTAAGCAACCGCCGCCGCAAAACTCCACGCGGTCGGCCGATACCGCCACCATCAACCCCCTACGCGGCGTAACGTCGTGCGAGCCGTACACGAACATATCGTACCGCCGCACGCAGTTCGGGTGCTAACCGAAGCGGTCATGCCTATGACCGCGCGAACTACGCGCCGCGTGTAAAGCTCCTTACGCGATGCGCAGCTCGCGGGGAGCTCCTCATCGCACGCTCCCGCAAGGAGCGGGTGTATGAGGTGCGGACTATGAAGGCTTTCTTAGTGCGTTTTCTTTCACGAAAGAAAACGCGAACAATAGTCTTCTGATCTCAAATGATAGAGGCAGTAATGCGAAATACTCCCTAACGTCTAAGGTACGGTAGCCCTCTATGGATGAAGCTTGATATAATTCTCCTATACTAACGCCGCAAAAACGAAATCTCTATGTGCTGAACTCTGATGAACTTATATGATCCGCTAAACTCTATATGATAAAGGCTAAATTCAAACTTACCTACCTCACCCGTGCGAAAGTGCAGAACGTTTCTTCGCGTTTTCTTTCGTGAAAGAAACTGCACTAAGAAAGTCCTACTTAGCGGCTTGACGCTAAGTAGTCTTTACCGCGGCTCGAGAGTTCGCGCGGTCATAGGCATGACCGCTTTGCCCGTCCCACGAACTGCGGGCGGCGGTACGATATGTTCGTGTAGTAGCTCGCACGGAGTCCACGCCGCGCAGGGGTGCGATGGTGGCGGTAGTAGTTGACCGCGTGGAGTTTGGCGGGGGCGTTTGCTCGCGGGCGAGAACCTTGGGGTGGAGTCTCGGCGGGTTGCGCGTGGAGTTTGGCGGTGTCGCTTGCTTACGGGCGACAAACTAAGGGTGACGTGTCGGCTGTTTGCGCGGTGAGCCTTGGAGCGGCGTTCTCTCGCGGGCGACAAATTTAGGGGGCGTTTTACCGCGTTGCTCGGCTGCTTGGCGTGTGGGTGAGGCTTGCCGACTTGCTTGGGTGGTGAATTTACGGCACAAAAAAGGATCCTCTTGCTCATTTCGCTTGAGGATCCTTTTGGATTTTAGTTGAATTCTGTCTCGCCGTCGGCGCAGAGCAGGCGAGTTCTCATTATGTAGTGGTATGTGTCGTCGGTTGAGAGAGCATTCGCCTCGAGAACGCGCTCGGCTACGGCGCGGGCGGCGTACTCGGGATTCAGGTAATTCTCTCCGGACGCACTTGTCGTAACGCTTACGCGAAGCGTGTCGCCGTCGGCTTCGGCGCGGCAGGCGCGAACCATGGGCGAAATGTCGCACTCTTTCGTGCCGCTCTTCGAGCGTTTTTCCATCACGACGGGTGAGTCGAACATCGCGTCGATCTCGCGCAGGACGTCCTCGCTCGGGGTCTTCGCAAGATTTTTGAAAGCGACGACGTTCTCCGCCCACGCGACGCTCTTGAGCTTCATGTCCTGCGTGTAGACGCGCGTGACGCGGAGTCCCGCAGGCATGACGGCCGACAGTCTCTCGAGGATCTCGTCATCGTCGACGTCGCTCACAAGCTTGAAGTCGAGAACTTCGTCAATTCCGCCGCAACCCACGGAAAGCGGGGGAGAGAAGACGAGATGCGGGATCGGGTTGAATCCCTCGGTGTACCACAGCGGAAGCGACGAGCGCGTGATCGAGCGCATGACGCATTTCGCGAGGTCGAGGTGCGAGATATAGAGCATCGGGCCGCTCTTTTCAAAGCGGACGCGGACGGCTCTGACGGGCTTCGGATTCGTGCGCTGTCTCTCGCGGATGAGGTCTTCACCCACGAGCGTCTCGGGCGCGTTGCCCGTTATCGACTCGGTTTCGTTTCCGCCGGGATGTCCGGGACACCAGCGACAGTATTTCGCGTCAACGAGGCGATTCACGCCGCATCCGGAGCATTTTTCACGGCAGGAGGGGGTCGTCGCGGCCTCGGCTGCGCGGTGTCTCTCGCGGATGAGGAAATCCTTTGTGACTCCGCAGTCGATCATGTCCCACGGGAGGATCTCGTCGTCGGGGATGGTGCGGTTCGCGTAGAACGACGGGTCAAGGCCGCACTCGTCGAAGATCTCGAGCCAGCGGTCGAGGTCGAAATATTCCGTCCACGCGTCGAAGCGGAAGTGTCTCTTGCAGGCAAGCTCGAGCGCGTCCGCGAGTCTGCGGTCACCGCGCGCGAAGACGGCCTCGAGATGCGACACGCGAGCGTCGTGGTAGTTGTAGCGGACTTTTCTGTCCTTTATGCACGATGAGAGGAGCTGTTGCTTGCGCTCGAGCTCGTCGAAGGTGTTCTGACCCTCCCACTGGAAAGGCATGTGCGGCTTCGGGATGAAGCACGCGACGGAGAGTGTGACCTGCGGCTGCTGACGGCGGTTACGGCCGGGAGTTTTATAATATTCGTCGACCACGTGTGTCGCTACATCGGCGATGCCGCACACGTCCTCGTCCTTCTCAAACGGCAGGCCGTTCATGAAGTAAAGCTTTACCTTGCTCTTGCCCGCGCCGTAAGCGACGGAGGCGGCTTTGAGGATCTCCTCCTCGGTGACGTTCTTGTTTATGACGTCGCGCAGACGCTGGCTTCCCGCCTCGGGCGCGAAAGTGACCGTGCTCGAGCGGACGGACGAGATCTTGTCCATGAGCTCTTTCGTGAAAGTATCGGCGCGGAGGGAGGGCAGGGAGAGATTGACTCTTTCCTTATCTGTCCACTCGAGGAGGCGGTCGGTGAGCGTGCCTATCTTCGAGTAGTCGCTGATCGAGAGGGAGGAGAGGGAGATCTCGTCATATCCGGTCGCGGCGCAGAGAACTCGCGCCTGCTCGTCGAGGACCTCGGGACTCTTCTCGCGGACGGGGCGGCAGATGAATCCTGCCTGACAGAAGCGACATCCGCGAACGCATCCGCGGAATACCTCGAGGGTGACGCGGTCGTGGACGGTGTCGATGTTCGGCATGACGGGATCCGTCGGGATGTAGGCGCGGTCGAGGTCTTCGATGACGCGCTTTGTGACGCGCGCGGGCACGCCCTCATCGGGGATGATCTCGCGGATCGTGCCGTCTTCGTTGTAGTTTACGGTATAGAGCGAGGGGACGTAGAATCCGCGAAGCTCGGTCGCGGCGGCGAAGAGGAACGCGCGGCGAGTGTACGTGCCATCGTCTTTCATTTTGAGGTAAAGCTCGGCAAGCTCGACGAGGGATTCCTCGCCTTCGCCTATCGAGAAGATGTCGACAAAGGGCGCGATGGGCTCGCCGTTATACGAGCAGTGGCCGCCGGCGAGGATTATCGGGTCGTCGTCGGAGCGGTCGGCACTGCGGAGAGGGATGCGCGCGAGGTCGAGCATATTGAGTACATTAGAGTAGCACAGCTCATACTGGAGCGTGAACGCGACGATGTCGAAGTCGCAGACGGGGTCGCCGCTTTCGTGAGTGAAAAGCGGGATATTGCGGCGGCGCATTTCGTCCTCCATGTCGACCCACGGAGCGTAGACTCTCTCGCACCAAACGCGCTCGAGGGAGTTAAAGCATCCGCAGAGTATGCGCATACCGAGGTTTGACATACCTATCTCATAGGTATCGGGGAAGCAAAAAGCGACGCGCAGGTCGATCTTGTCGAGGTCTTTGAAAGTGCTTCCCGTTTCGCCGCCCGTATAGCGGCCGGGCTTCGAGACCGAAGTCAAAAAGCTTTTGATATCTTCTCTCATGATATTCTCCGAATAAAATGCGACGATAGGTCGCAGTGATGTTATGTAAATCGAAGACGATGTCTTCGTGCTACAAATGATCCGCCGGCGTAAGCGAACGCGCAAGCAAAACTCTCCGCGCTACGCGCGAAACGTCACCCTTAGTATGTCGCCCGCAGACAAGCAGCCCTGCCAAACTCCCCGCGTAAAGCCGCGAAGCTCTACCTTTCAGCCGTTCGCCCGTAAGCAAACGTGCAAGCAAAACGCCACGCGGTCGGCCGATACCTCCACCATCGCACCATTTACGCGGCGTAACGTCGTGCGAGCTACAGCGCAAACATATCGCTTGTATCGCGTACTCCTTCAGTCACGCTACGCGTGCCGGCTCCCTCCCGGAGGGAGCCTTTTATTTGAAAAACGAAACTTTCATCACAAAAACTAACGACACAGCAAATCTCACGTACAGCCAACCGAAACGCCATCCTAAGTTTGTCGCCCGTAAGCGAACGCCGCCGCAAGCCTCCACGCGGCTCGAGGATTCGCGCGGTCAGATAACTGACCGCTTTGCCCGTCCCACGAACTGCGTGCTGCGGTACGATATGTTCGTGTACGGCTCGCACTACGTTCACGCCGCGTGGGGGTGCGGGGGGTAGCGGTAGCAGGTTTTGCGCGTGGAGTTTGGCGGTGTCGTTTGTTCACCGTGCGAGCAACTTAGGGTGGAGTTTCGCAGGCTGCGCGTGGAGTGTTGATGTGACGTTCGCTCACGTGGCGATAAGCCGTGGGGTGACGTTTCGGTGCGTGGCGCGTGGAGCTTGGCTGAGTCGATTGCTTACGGGTGACAAACTTATGGGGAGTTTCGGTGCGTTACGTGCGGAGTCCGGCTGAGTCGCTTGCTTGCCGGCGACGTGGCGTGGAGCGGCGGCGGGGGAAGACCTCTCGACCTTCCCCCCGCTTTCATCTTATAAATATTTTCGAGGCGATGTACGCCGGGAGCATCCATACCGCGTGCCATGCGATCATGTGGATTCCGCGCAGGAAGCCGATGCCCGATGACATCGTCAGTACCGCTATCAGCATCAGGCTGATTATCATCGACATCACAGTCAACGCCGCGCAGGTGCGCTTTGTGTGGATGACCTTGTCGCAGTACGGCAGAAGCTGCAGGAGCGTCTTCGGCGACGCGTATGTCACAAATCCGCTGTCCGTGCGCTCGCAGACGCCTCTCGCGTCATTTGCGTTGCGATAACGCACGACCTTGATCGGCGGTTCTTTCATCGAGAGCTTCGAGCAGATCATGTCCTCGTCGATGTTCGGGTCGTACGTGCGCACGCACAGATACATTCCGTAGTCGCGGAACTGTCTGAGCATCGCTTCGGTGTCGCCGTCGAGGACGTATTTTATGTACATCTTCGAGATGAGCACGTCCTCGCGGAACATATACATGATGCTCAGCTCGTCGGAGAAGTCGACATCGTCCTGAGCCACGCTGTCGGCGATCTCATAGCCGCGCGCGGCGAGTGCGGAGTGGCTTCCGAAGATGATGCGCACGCCGTCCACGCGAGAAGCAAGGAATCCCGCGTCAGCTTCGAGAAGCTCGACCGAGTCGCTTCTGCCCATTTCCATCGTCGCGACCTCGAAAACGTCCGACAGCGGGCCGCCCGCGCTCTTGAACACGCTCGAAGCGTAATAGAGCACGCGGTCGATTCTCGCGTTGTTGTATATTCTGATATTTTGAACCTTTACGCCGTATGAGGGGAAGAGATTTCCGTCGTCGAACGAGACTACAGCCGCTGAAGCGTACTCGTCAAGCGAGCACTCGCCGACGATCGCGCTGTCGCAGGAGGCCGCCGCGCTCGACGCTCTGTAGAACGGATAGCTGAAAGTCAGCTGGAGCGCGAAAGGAGTCATCGCCAGAAGCGCGAGATACGCGCCGGTGAGGATCGCGGGTACGTCGGAGCTGCTCTTTGACGTAAAGAAGCCGAAGATGACCGCCGCCGCGACGGAGAATGCCATGATTCCCGCGACGAACGCGCCTGTCATGCGGTCCGGCGTGCTCATGCGAGAGAAGAAGCCGTCGATAAATCCGCTCTGCTCGACGCGCATAACGTCGCCGTACATATCGTCGTCGCAGTCGACGCTGTCGAGGAGGGAGTCTTCGTCGGGCACGTTCTTCATCGCGTATTTCTTCTTCTTCGAGCCGACGACGTAGAAGGTCATCATCTCGCGCTTGATATTAAGTCGCGAGTAGACGAGCGTCATCACGACGGAGACGGCCGAGACGGCGTTGAAGGTCACGATCTCGCTGGTGTCCTTTGCGAAGTACGCCGAGACGGCGGAGATCACAGTTCCCGCGATGACGAGAAGCAGTGACGAGCTTTCGGGAGTGGGCGCGGCGGAGAAGAGTCGCTTTGCGCCGTGGCGAAGCTCGGGAAGCGCGAATACGGATGTTATAAAGAGGAGCTGCAGGCTCACCATGATGTAGACCACGGGGTATTTCGCCGGGTCAAGCGGGCCTGCGAACTGCTTTGCCGTGCCGGTCAAAAGCTCGGTTATCACGGAAATGTTCTCGAACACGATGAGGAGAGCCGCGAATATTATCGCAAATACGAGGCGAAGCGTTACGCTGCGGCGGGCCTTTTTGTACTCGCCGGCGATGTCGCGCGCCTGAATGGGATCGGTGTATTCTGGGTGCTCGGGTGCGAGCTTTCTGCCCACGCGACGATCCGCCTCAAAGCGGTCGGCCATCTTCTTGACAGCTCCGGCGACCTCCTCGTCCTCGGTGTCCTCTTCGAGGCCGAACGCGATTCTGAGGTTCATGTCGGTCGTGCCGACGCCTGCGGAGTCTGTGGGGTCGAAATCGATGTTTTCGAGCTCCTCGGGCACGGGGAGCGGAGCGGAGTCAAGCTCTGCGGCACTCTCGGCCTCGTCGTTTTCGTCTTCAAGCACGAACTCGGGCTCACCGAGCGGAGCTTCTTCTGCGGAGTCTTCGCCGTCAAGCGAGGCGAGACCTCCGTTTTTGATAAATTCTTCGATGATCTCGTCGGTTGTCGGCTCGGCGTGCGGCTCCGAGCTCTCGCGTTCTGCGGGAGCAACATCCGAGGGGGCGTCCGTCACGTCGTCGAGATCGACAAATCCGTCGTCGAACGAAACGTCGAGAGACTCAAACGAGTCGCCGACAGCTTCATCCGCACCCGAAGCCTTGCTCTGCGAAGCTGGGGTGTCTTCGGCACGGAGGATGTCTTCAAGGGAGACTTCCTCTGCGCTCGTATTATCGCGTGCGTCGTCTGCGTTTTCCGTCGCCGTATTTTCGTCGATGAGGCGACGGATCGCTTCGACCTCGTTTCCGCGATTTTCGTCGAGGTAGCTTTTGAGAAGATCGTAGTCTTCACGGCTCAGCGATGAGCTGTCGCTTTCCTTTTTCTCGGGCTCTTCACTCGGTATCACGATATCGCCGTGAGCTTTTTCGTACGCCGCGAGGAGCTCGTCGCTCTCGAGATAGAGCTCGTCCTTCTCCGCGCCCTTTACGATGATGTCGTCATCGGGCTCGACGATGTTCTTCTCCGCGCTTTTTTCGTCCGACTTCTCGGAGATGTCACCGATCACGTCGTCGAGCGAGTCCGCTCCCGTGTAATCGCTGAAAAGAGAGGCCATGCCGCCGTCGGACTTCTTTTCGTCCGAGGCCGCCGAAAGCTCTGCCTCCTCCGCTTTATTTGCCTCAGCGAGACTTTCGAGAAACTCGTCGCTGACCTTGCGTTTTCTTTTGAAAAGACCCATAATAAATCGTTCCTTTCGATTAAAGGTGCACCGCACGGGAGTCGTTTTCCCGCGACGGGGCGTTTTTTATGCTCTTTGCATTCTTGCGGCGTGGCAAAGGATCACCGAAGCCGCAGTCGATACGTTGAGAGAGTTTACGTGACCGTACATGGGGATGGACACCGTGAAGTCACATCGCTCGCGAACGAGTCGGCCGACGCCCGCGCCCTCGCTTCCGAAGACGACGGCACACGGAAGATCGAAGTCCGTCTCGTAATAAGCCGTGCCGCCCGCCTCTGCGGCGAATGTCCAGATGCCGTTTTTCTTCAGCTCTTCCACGGTCTGCGCGATGTTTGCCACGCGTGCGACCGCCATGTGCCAGAGCGCACCTGCCGAGGCCTTTGCAACGACGGGGGTGAGTCCCGACGAGCGACGGCGGGGGATTATGACGCCGTGTGCACCCGCGCATTCCGCACAGCGGATGAGCGCACCGAGGTTGTGCGGGTCTTCGACGCCGTCCGCGATGACGATGAGCGGCTTTTCACCGCGCTCGCGTGCGATCTCGAGGATCTCCTCGACGCTTGAGTACTCCTTCTGAGCGGCAAAGGCGACGATGCCCTGATGATTCGCGCCGTGCGAGAGGTAGTCGAGCTTCGCGCTGTCGGCGTCCGTCACGGGGATGCCGCGCTCGCGCGCCTCTGCGACGAGAGGGATGATCGAGCCCTCGCGACCGCTTATGACGAGCTTGTCGATCTCGCGACCGCTTCTCAGAAGCTCGCGCACAGCGTTTCGACCCGCGACGATGCCGGGGATCTCCTCCTCTGTCGCCTCATCGCGTCTGTCGCGGCGAAGGTCATCACGTCTTTCGCGAGCCTTTCCGTCGCGACCGTTCGAGTTATTATATCTCTTATTTGAGTTTTTGTCGTTTGTTTTCATTTTAATATATAGCTTTCGCGTGCCTTTTTCGATTTTCGCCTGTGCGGCAAAATGACACTACACATTCTATTGTACCATACTTTTCGACATTTGTACACACATTTTTTCGCATTTTTGAGCACTGCGGGCGACTTTATCGCTTCAAAAGTGCTTGCAAAGGCACGTGATGGGTGATATAATAGAAAAAAAGAAGCTTTTTGTCGAAAAGGAGATCGATATTATGGAAAATAAATCGGAGTTTCTCGAGAAGATATCCGAAGACTGTGCCGCGGCCGTGCGCGAGCTTATCGAAGTTTCGCACATCGGAGAGGGGGATATCCTCGTCGTCGGATGCTCGTCGAGCGAGATCATGGGCGAGACTATCGGCCACGGGTCGACGCCCGAGTGCGCCGAGGCTGTGTATCGCGGGATCGAGTCCGTTACGCGACCGCTCGGCATATTCGTCGCGGCGCAGTGCTGTGAGCACCTCAACCGTGCGCTGATCGTCGAGCGCGCGGCACTCAGCCGAATCCCCGGAGCTGTCCGCGTGAACGTCGTGCCGCAGATCAAGGCGGGCGGATCGTTTGCGACAGCCGCATACGGCGCGATGAGCGAGCCTGTCGCCGTCGAGCACATAAAAGCCGACGCCGGACTCGACATCGGAAGCACGCTTATCGGAATGCACCTCGGACACGTCGCGGTGCCCGTCAGATTGAAGATACGCCGCATCGGAGACGCGCCGATCACCGCCGCCCGCGTCAGACTCCCGTTTATCGGAGGCTCGCGCGCCGTATACGACGAGACGCTCATGTAAGCGAAAAAACGCCGAAAAAACGAGATTTTGCGTGATTTCGGCGTGCTAAATTAAAATATTCGCCTTTTTTTGAAAAAAGGTATTGACACGGCGGACGCCTTGTGTTATAATCATGTCCGTTAAGTTAAAACAAACTATATTCGGAGGAAAGTGCAATGTCAACTTTCATGGCAAAGAAAGAAACCGTTACCCGCGGTTGGTATATTCTCGATGCTGCCGGCAAGCCGCTCGGTAAGACAGCAGCTGCTGCCGCTAACATCCTTCGCGGTAAGCACCGCCCCGAGTTCACACCTCATGTGGACTGCGGTGAGTTCGTTATCATCATCAACTGCGACAAGGCCGTTCTTACAGGTAAGAAGCTCGATCAGAAGTTCTATCGCAGACATTCCGGCTACATCGGCGGTCTCAAGGAGACCTCCTACCGCAAGCTCATGGCTACAAAGCCCGAGTTCGCTATGCAGACAGCCGTAAAGGGAATGCTCCCCAAGAACTCCATCGGTGATAAGGCCATCACCCGCCTTAAAGTATATGCCGGCGCAAACCACGGCCACGATGCCCAGAAGCCGGTAGTACGCGAAGTGGAAATGTAAGAAAGGAACGGGTATAAACAATGTATACAAGCGCAAAACCTTATTTCTACGGCACAGGCAGAAGAAAGAGCTCTGTTGCACGTGTCCGTCTTTATCCCGGTACCGGACGCATCACCATTAACGGCCGCGATGTAGACGATTATTTCGGTCTTGAGACACTCAAGCTCATCATGAACCAGCCCTTCGGCGTTACCGGCACAGAGGGTAAGTTCGACGTCGTTGCAAACGTAAACGGTGGCGGCTTCTCCGGCCAGGCAGGTGCTATCCGCCACGGTATCGCACGCGCGCTTCTTCTCGCTGACGAGACATACAGAAGCTCCCTCAAGAAGGCAGGCTTCCTCACTCGTGACCCGAGAATGAAGGAAAGAAAGAAGTACGGACTCAAGGCAGCTCGCCGCGCTCCGCAGTTCTCGAAGAGATAACAACACATTATCGAAATGCCTTATATTCCTTGTGTTTTCAAGGGATATGGGGCTTTTCTTTTTGTTGGCTCTGTACAAATCCCCATTAAATCCCCATTAGAGTTTCCGCTTTTGCCCTTCTTTTGCCCTTTTAGAGGTTGTGTGCTTTTGTTTTATCCTCCCTATATACATTAAAAATAGTGCTACTTGTGTTACCGCAAATGAGATAACAAATTATAGGAAATAGCGAGAATACACGATAGTTTATAATAGGCTTTAGGGTAGCACTTGCAGGACAATTCCACGAATTTCATGTTACCAAAACCGTTACCCTTTTTATAGGGTAAAGGTTACTCAACGAAATTACAAAAGGCAACAGGGCTTCCTGCTGCCTTTTCGCACTATTCCTCTTTATCCTTTGTACCAACTTTCATCCATTCATACGGTTTACCATACTTTTGGAGATACCATTCTTCGAACTCTCTTCGATGTTCTTTGTCATTGTAATATCGGCGTACTCTGCGTAATAATTCTCGGCAAAAACTATCCATTCTCTTATGATCAATCATGTTTAGAGTGCCCCTAATTCTTTCAATGCCGTCTCAATATTCTTAATCATCGCTTCAACTGTTTCGCTCAGAGAAAAACAAGCCTTTTTATTCAAATCGGTATAGTTAGAGGTTTTCTCTATGATAGTATCAACGAACTCTTTCTTTGTAGGGTCAAGCTCAACAAGCCGTTTGAGAAGAACTTGCAAATGTCCAATTTCGGTAGGGCTTGCGTTGTTGCTGCCAAAACTGTTATTATAAGCTGTTGCGATGGGAAATAGGCTGTGTATCATATTCGCTCCCTCACGAAGTCCCATTAGATAATATGTTTCCGCAAAGCAACGAATGATGTTCCAAAGATCAGCCGAAGTTTCTTCATCCGTTGAATTTATCACTCGTTCCATTGCTTTTTTCATCTCTATATAGTCCGGGTGAAATGCCTCGGGTTCTTCGTTTGTTCTGTTGTTCCATACTATTTCAAATAAAGAACGGAATAATCCGTCATTTTTCATAACTTTTTCTGCATAAATTTCTTTCATGATAATCCTCCGAGTTTATATTTTTGTATTGAATATCCTTAAGTTGCCAAATTGTGCTTTCGGTGTATCTGCGCACCCATACCTTTTTCCGTAGTTGATTGCATTTTCAATCTTTTTCTGTCGGGCATAATCGTCAGCAATATCCATTATTACTCTTATCGCTCGTAAGCGATAATGTCGATCCATTTTATAAAGCAACCGTAATAATTCCACAACGCTTAATTCAGATCCTTCATCTTCCATAGAGCGAATGATATTGATAAGCTCAATTTCAGCTTTTGACAGCACAACAGGCGAATACAATTCATTCATCATTCTTGACCTCTTTTCTAAATAAGCATTATTCTTGCAAGAACATCTTGCTCGTGTAAACCTAACTCTTTAGATAGATATTCTGCCCCACGAACGGGTGTGAAGAATGTAGGGTTACTTTCACGAAACTTTTTAATAAAATTTCGATCATTAAACTTGTCCCCATAAGTCACAATGAGAATGGCTACTGTCTTTAGCAGATTGCCCGAATAATGCGTTACTTTATGTTCCCAAGTACGCTTACATAGCCTTAGTGTACGCTTTAGCACATTTTCCCCGTACCTACGGTATATGTGCATAAGTGAAGAAACACAACATATTTTACCGGGCGCAGCAGTTCGTTCTACACGCAAGCCGTTTCTTTTCACTATACGGCTGATACGAACACATTCCTCATCTTTTAGTGCTATGCCTGATAGAAAAATATCGTATGGCATAATCGGCTGTTTTACTTCTTTTTTCATGGTTGACCTCCTATTAATTATGCTTTCTTGGCATATAAAACATTGTTTAGGACCTGGCTTGCTCTCTCTTTTGCTTCCTCGTTTTCATGTGCATATATATTAAGCGTAGTTGAGACTTCGGAATGACCGAGCTTTTGTGAGATACTGACAATGTCGGCACCGTTGGCGATAGATAAAGAAGCCATAGTGTGTCTCAGTGCATGGGGATGCAGGGTTTCAATTCCGCACTTCTTGCCGAGCTTTTTCATATAGGCGGTCGGTGCTTGCGGGTTAAGCATTTTACCGTCCTCGTGTGTAAAAACAAACTCACTGCGTGGCAATCCTTGCCGGAACATCAATAAAGATTGTTCTCGCTTCCATTGAGACAGAATATCTACTACGGGGGCATTTATAGGGATTATGCGGCTCTTGCCGCTTTTAGGTGTAGTAATATATGTTCCTCTTCCTTCGCAATATTGAGCATTGTATTTTATCTCGACTCTGGCACTTTGCAAATCAACACACTCCCATTTTAATCCAACTGTTTCACCACGCCGACACCCTGTATCTATCATAAACAGGACAAGTGCTTGCCATTTCATTGGCTCATCATCTAATGCATTTATGATTTTTTGCACTTCTTCGGCAGTATAAGATTTTGGCTTATCATCGTGTGATTCGTCTTTTCGCGGTTTTGGTCGCTTCATTCTCTGCATAGGAGAAAACTCTATTACTTCATCTTCAACGGCAGCTTCAAAGAAAGCATGAAGAATAATGTATCGTTTAAGTACCGTTCTGTGAGCAAGAGGACGGCTATCATTTTCACTACGCCCATTTATTTGCAGATCCGTGATGTAATTTTTAATATCAACGGTACGGATATCTATCATTTTCTTCGCTCCGAAAACCTTTTCTGCTTCATGCAAGGCATACATATAGCCTGTCATTGTGTTTTCACTGTATATTGTTTTTCGTGTTTTTAGAAATAGTTCAATATACTTTGAAAAACTCAAAAGGCGTTCTTCCTCTTCTTTCAGTTTTCGGGCGGCTTCCGCTTCACGGATTTCCTTTTCTTTTTGTTCGGCACGGGTTAGTATCTTGCCCTCTCTGCAATCCCTTTCAAATTGACTTTGAACTCGTTGCAGTTCCTTGTCAATACTTCTTTGACTCCACCCGGTTGGAGCTTTCCATGTCATTTGAAACGGAGTGCGTTGCTTACCGTTTGAATCATAGCCTCGTGATACTCGTATTTCGTATACTACACTTCCGTCTTTGTTTATTCGTTTTCGCGGCATAAGTAAAGCTCCTTTCGCTTGCTTTAGTTGTTGTTTACATTGTACACTATACGGTTTCTTTTGTCAATAGTCAAAATTAATTTTTTGATTTCTTTTTTCAAGCTATATTGACATCTAAAACTTTTTAGTGTACAATAAAACTTAGATGAGAGGTGATATAATGCAGTTGACAACCAGTGAAAAAATCAAGGTTCTTCTCGGCAGAAGGGGAATGACCGTATCTGATTTAGCAGAAAAACTCGG
>CAYWTG010000010.1:3965-17312 GCA_964461155.1 uncultured Ruminococcus sp. | reverse complement strand
ATTCCGTTATATATAGTATACCCCGAAAATGTGAACATTTTTTGTCTTTTCGGGCTTTTTGTGCCTCATTTTGAATTTTTCTGTTTTTCGTACAGATTGATGAGGCGCAAACCTTGCTCTGTTGCATATCTTACCGTATATGCCGTGCCGCCGCCGCGACCGTTGTAGTAAGCGACGCACACCGAGCTTTGATCGGCCATCATGCGGTTTCGCGAGTGCATACATCCCGCGCTGTAGATGTCCGACGCGTATTCGACGCTGTCTGCGAGTCCTTTCAGTCGTTGGTAAAGCGCGATGTCGTATGCGTTGTTCCACCGCGCGGTCTGATCTCTGCAAGGCAGTATCAGAGAAAAAGAGATATCGGGAAAGTGCTTCTTCGCAACGACAACGCGGCAGGCGGCAAGCGTATCGAAGCCGACGGCTCCGCCGCAGATGAAATTGTCATATCCCTCGCAGATAAGGGATGCTATCGTGCCGTCAAGGAGAGAAGTGATGCTCGGCGCAAGAGCATTCGGAATGTTTCGGTGACCCGTAAAAAAGCAGGTCTTTGATCTGTCGTGTAACACGGTCATCCTCCTTTCGACATTTGTACCAAATTCGAGTGGTGAACTTTGCGCGACGGCTTGACAGTGCCGTGCGACGTGTGGTATACTTCCGTTTGAAGATATCGCCGAAATTTGATCGGCGCGAAAAGGGAGCGATGGTATGATAAGAATTGATACCGGCGACCGCCTGACGGATGAAATGCTGTGCGCGCTTGCGCAAAAACTCTCTGTTTCGGACGACGCGGATATAGCCGTGTGCTCACCCGAAAACGCGGACGCGTCCGACGAGACGGTGAAGATTTTGGTTTGCAGTGCGGAAGAGGCCGCAGAGCTTGAAAAAAGCTGTGCGGACGGCGCGTATGTTCTGACGCGACCGGTGTCGTTTGCCGACTTTGCCGAGATAATATCATCGGTGCGGACAGTTCCGAAAACGCCCGAAACGGGCTTTGAGTTTGACCGCGAGAGCGGGGTCGTGACGCGCGGCGGTGAAAGCGTGACGCTGACCGCACGTGAAAGCGAGCTGTTCGCGTATCTTCTGAGTCACCGCCGTCACCCGGTCTCCCGAGAGATGCTCAAAAACGCCCTGTGGCCGAACACCGGCGACACAAACGCGCCCGATGTTTACATCAGCTACCTCAGACGGAAGCTCCGCGTGCTTTTCGGTGACGGAGTTATCGCAAACGAGCGCGGCGTCGGGTATATGCTGAAAAACATTTGAGTTTCTGCTGCGTCTACGGACTTGCCTTAATAAATCGACGAAGTGTAGTCGCGGTCGACCGTGATGACTGCGTTCAGAGTCGGGTCTGTCTTCGAAAGCTCCGAGCGGATCATATCGCAAAGCTCCGCTTCGCTGATGGGGAGCTCGTTCGAGACGACGACGTCGAAGATGAGATTCGTGTGCGTTACGCCGAATACGGCACGAAAGTCGTGCATCGATATCGGGCTCGAGAGGCTCGACGACAGGCCGTCGATGATGGAGTGCAGCTTTTCTTTTAGCGCGTCCACGCGACCGTCGCCTACGCAGACGGGATCGAAGTGAATGACCATATGTATGCCCATATCACGCATGAAGTCGGTTTCGATATTGTCTATGAGATCATGACTGAGCATGATATCCCCCGCGGCGTCCATTTCAACGTGGACAGAAGCGAAGAAGCGACCCTCGCCGTAGTTGTGCATGACAAGATCGTGAATGCCGAGCACGCCGTCGTACGAGCGAAGCTTTGAGACGATCTTCATGACAAGCTCCGCGTCAGGGGCTGTGCCGAGGATGGTGTCGGACGACTCTTTTATGAGCTTTACTCCGAGCACTATGATATAAACGGCGATAGCGCATCCGAGCACGCCGTCGACGTAAGAGCCGAGATATGGCGAGAGGAGCATTCCGATGACAACGGCCGCGGTTGCCGCCATGTCACCGATGCTGTCGACCGAAGACGCACTCAGCGAAGCCGAGGAGATCTTTTTGCCGACGACTTTAAAATAAAGTGCCAAAAACAGCTTCAAAAGGACGCTTGCCGCCATGACGACGACGGATACGGTGCCGAACTCGGCGACTTTTCCGCCGGATAAGCTCTCGACGGAGCTTTTTAAAAGGTCAAAGCCGAGAGCCGCGATGATGACGGAGATAAACAGCGTGATCAGATATTCGATCCTCGCGTGGCCGTAGGGGTGCTTGCGGTCTGCGGGCTTTGCCGAGAGGACGTATCCGATGAGCACAAGTATCGACGAGCCGGCGTCCGACAGGTTGTTGACAGCGTCTGCGATGACAGACACGCTTCCCGTGACGATTCCGAGCGCGAGCTTCATTGCGAACAGCACGAGATTCACGGCGATGCCGACGAGTCCCGCGTTTCTTCCGATACGTGCACGCTCCTTTACGGTGTATGTACGCTTTTCACTCATAACTACCCTCCGCCGACACTCGGTCGACTGTACTTTCATTACTACCCTCCGCCGACACTCGGTCGACTGTACTTTCATTACTACCCTCCGCCGACACTCGGTCGACTGTACTTTCATTGTTTTCGCGCCGAGAGGCGTTTTTTTATTTCGCTTTCGTCTTTAAAGCGGGGAGAATAAAATGCTCGGCATACGGAAGCGTCACGATCCAGTCGCAGAGCACGTGCCACTCGGCGAGCTTGTGATTTCTGCGTGCGTTAAAGATGTTTATGAGATTTTCATAATTCATCGTGACGGTGCGCATCTGCTCGAAGCTCGAGGGGAGAAGCTGTATCATGTCGTGCCAGTGCGAAACATCCTTTGTTTCGACAAATGCAAGTCGTGCCGATTCGAGATACTCGATCACGGAATCGAGGCAGGCGAGCGCGGACTCTGACATTCTTTCACAGCTGAAGTCCTCACGCGAAAATGGCTTTGAATGGATCTTGTGCATGGTGCTTGTCGAGTTTGCGACCGTGCCGACTTTGTATGTGTCGAATTCTTTCCACCAATACAGCGGAGCTGTGATGTCGGCCGAGACGAATATCTGACGGACGAATTTTCTGTGATCCGCACCTGCGCGAACGAGCCTCTCACCGAGACTTATATCTGCTTCTCCGAGAACGAAGTTCCCGTTTTCGTCGTAGCGGCTGTCGCTTTTTGCCCAGCTGTTCATCGGATTTCGCGCACCGCGAAGCGCGTTGTCGAAATTCATAGCACAGCTTCTTTCAACTTTCAGCATAGATTCCTCCGGAAAAATAATACATCCATAATAGTATACCACATCTTCGGGTGCAAGTAAAGGAAAATTTTAAAGCTCTTATTTAAGGTCGCTGTCGTGATTTTGCCGAATATGCCCGCGTTCGGGCACTTTTAACTTCCGATTTACATTTGTCGCTTGACTGTCGCGACACCTTGTGATATACTTAATCTGAAATAATGCGACTTACGCAATAAGGAGATAATATAATGATATATTTAAAGAGTAATGACGTGCTCCTTTTCCAGGGAGATTCAATAACACACGGCGGACGTATCGAGAGCGATGAGGATCTCAACCACGTGATCGGACACGGATATCAGGACACCGTAGCTCAGCGTCTCGGAGTCGACAATATCGAGCGTATGCCGAGAATCGAGAACCGCGCCGTCAGCGGCGACCAGATCGAGAAGATCACTGCCCGCGCCGAGCGCGACATCTTCGCCATCAAGCCGACGATCATGAGCATCCTCGACGGCTCGAACGAGGCTTCCTCCTACATCGACGGCAGAAGCGACATCACAAGCGAGAAGTTCAATCGTCTCTTCCGCGCACTGCTCGACGACATGAAAGCCCGCCTGCCCGGTATTCGCTTTATCATCTGCCAGCCGTGGAGATACGTCTGCGCCGGAGCGGAAGATCAAAAGCGCGAAAAGCAGATCGCAGAGCTGACCGAGGTGAATATCGGCATCGTCCGCGAAGTCGCCCGTGACTACGGCGCGATCTACGTTCCCTTTAAGGACGCGCTCGACAGCTATATGAAGTATTGCCCGCAGGATCACCTCGTTTGGGACGGAGATCACCCGACATACACGGGTCACGGAATCCTCGCCGACTGTTGGCTCAAGACCGTAGAGGCGGAGTGGGGTACAGAGAAATAATGAAGAAGCTCAGATTTTTATCCCTCACCGCAGCACTGATTTTAGTCCTCGGAACGTTCGTCGGATGCTTCAACGGCAACAAGCGCGAAGTTATGAGCATCGACGGCTGCAGCGTGACGTATGAGGTGTACCGCTATGTTTGCCTGAACGCACGTCGTGACATCGAGAGCGAATACGGAGACGGCGTTTGGAGCTCTGACGACGCCGACACGGCTCGCGAAAAGCTTGAAGAAAACATCAAAAGCACACTTGTTTCTCTCTATACCGTTTGCTCGCTCGGCCGTGACTACGGCGTGGAGTGGGACGACGAGTCGATCCTTGCCGCCGTGCGCCTTGCGAAAAACGAAATGATTGACGAGTACGAAAGCGAGTCGGATTTCAAGGAAGCTTTGGAAGAGGCGGGCATGACAGACGGCGCGTTTGAATTTATCAAAGCGAACACACTGCTCATTGACAGACTCTACACCGAGATCGCATACTCCGACGAGCGTAATTCCGATGAGGAATATCTCCGCGAGCTTTTCCTCGGCGACAGCTTTATCAGAGTTAAGCAGATACTCGTCGGCGGCGAGAACGCGGGAAGCGACGAGCAGAATCTTGAGATAGCAAACGGTATCATGGATAAAGTAAAGGCCGGCGAGGACTTCGACACGCTCTGCCGAGAGTACAACAACGACCTTTATATGTTCAACAATAACGAGGGCTACTATATCACAAAGGGCACGCGCGACGCGGCCTTTGAAGATGCGGCTTTCGCCCTTGCGGTCGGCGAGGTCAGCGACATCGTAAAAACCGAATCAGGCTACAGCATCATAAAGAGATACGAAAAGGACGCGGAGTACATTGAAGAAAACTTCGCCGCTCTCACTGATGAGTATTTCGAGATGCTCTACACCGCCGCTTACGAAGAAAAATACGAAAAGCTCATCTCCGAAGTCACCTCTCTCCCCGACAGCGTTGACATACTTGAGATCGAGTGATAACTTATAAAATCGGAGACTGACATGAGAAGACATCGCTATACCGCCCGAAGCTACAGATCGGGCAATGTTAAAAGAACAAAGAAGCAGGCGGCGTTCAGAGTGCTGTTTGTATTTGTCGCGGCGGCGATGTTGTTCCTTTTGTCGGTTCTGCTCGGCAGATATTTGAAGTCTGCGGCGGATGAATCGAAAAAGCTCTCGTCGGACGCGGCGGTGACCGAGAGCACGGCGACCGAGGCGGCAGAGCTGTACCCCGACGGCGTTCCGATAAAAGACGCATCCGTGTCAACTCGCGAGATATGCGCGGCGGATATCGATATCACCTCAGCCGACGCCGATACGCTCTGCAAAATGATCGACGGGCTTTCAACCGTGTACAATGCAGTGTCCGTGCGCCTTTCGACCTCGGACGGAAAGCTCGTGTACGCTTCGCCCGCTTTGATGGAGTACGTGAGACTCGACCCCGATCACGCCGACAATTCCGTGATCGGCGAAGCTGTGACTGATGCGAGCACAGATGAAGACGAGCTCGATACCGACGAAGAGAAAGACAAAAAGGACGAGAAAAAGACCGTTGAGTACGACATATTTGAAAACCTCAAAGCGGTCATAGCCCATGCACGCTCTCGCTCGCTTTATACCGTATGCGTGATAAACGCCGACGGCGCGATATCCGAAGGCGGTGCCTTGTCGGAGATCAGATGTGAGCTTGACAGCATCCTCGCGGGCGAGATTTCCGCCGTCGGATGCGACGAGATACTCATAACAGACCTCTTTGACGGCGACACTCAGCTCCCGCACGAGACGCTCAAAGCGATGATAAGCTATCTTGCGCGTCTTCGCGCACGCTCGGGAGATGTTCTGCTCGGCGTGAATCTCTCGGACGGAGTGTACCTCATCCCGCAGAACGCGAGCACGATAAAAACGCTTTCGGAATACGCGGATTTTCTTTCGATCTCGATCGAAACCTCGGCAGATGATGCCGAACACGCATATTCGGCCGTGTACGACAACTGCTACTCGCTGAAAGGTAATTTCAGTATGTACAATCTTCGCGCTCTGATGCTTTCGGATGACGCCGAGATCTCAAGCGCGATCTACTCCGCACTTCGCGATCTTTCCGCGAAAAGCTTTCAGTTCTCCTGCTACGTCGCCTCTCCCGATTACTCGGCAGATATCGATGACGTAAAGACCGACGAGAGCACCGAAAGCGGCAGCTCAAACGAGAATGCCAGTCGTCGCGAGGATTACGAAAACGAGAAAAACTGAGACTTTTTAAAACATTGGACGGTGCATCATCATGTATATCCCTTTTATTTGCTTGTCGGATAACTGCGAAGTTACCGACATCTCACCGACGATGAAGCCCTTTCCGGATATCAAAAACGGTAAGGGCTTTTTAAAACGAATTTTCGGAGACGACATCTCCGAGAGCGTCGAAGAGCTTTGCCGTGTAGGCAAAAAGGACGGCGCGACATTATTTGAGCTTTCGCAGCCGTTCGGGATCTTCGGAACTCTTGCGGTCGTGCGCTACAGCGCGGGCGGCGTGGCTTTGTACCTTCTTTCGGAGAAGGACGAGCTCGAGATGCTTCTCAGAGATCGCGCAAAGCTCGGCGACGGCGAAAAACTCCCGTCTGTAGTGAAGATACTGTCTAAGGCGGACATCCCGACCGATATGTCGACCTTTGCCGTAATGTGCCGACGAGTGTCGGCGACGATCACGACTTACCCTGTCTCTACCGACGACAGCTTTGACGGGATGCTCATGCCGGCGGGCGGCGCGGCACTGCTGTTTATCTGCGCCGCTTTGCTCAGAGCCGTGGCGGGCTCTGCCGACGGCTGTATCGAAATGTCGGTCGATGGCACGGGAATGGCGTTCGGCCTTTCGATCTCCGTTGCGATATCATCCTCCGTCAGCTTTGCGGGTCACGGCGAGGAGCTGATGACTCTCGCGCCGCATTTGAAGGGCAGTCGCGCATATTTGCGCTGTGCGACGGTCGGTGCTCGTCAGGCACAGCTTTCGCTGAGTGCCGAGATGTCCGACGGGAAAATAAGCTTCCATATAGGAAACGCGATCACGGTCTTCCCGCCGCCGGAGTTCAAATCTCCCGCGAGAGAGGGGCTCGACGCCGAGATCGTGCTCTGCGACACCGTGAATTTTATCCTCTCAAGTGTAGAAGCGTTGTCAGGCGTGCAGGAGAAGTAAGATCAAAAAAAGCATAAGCTCGTTGCCGCCATCGCTTCCGGCAACCGTGAGTATCAGCGAGATTATGAGCAGATCTTCCGATGAAATGTTTCCCAAAATCTGCGAAAGCTCGCGCGGAGCCGCGTTTTCGTGCGCTTCGGCTCTCTGAGAAGCGAGGGATTCCGCAGATACGTCGTCCGAGGTGTCGACTATGTTACCCGACACGTCAAGAGCGTCGCCGAGATCGACGTCTCTCCGTGTGCTTCGTGAGTGTTCGCGCCGATCGTGACGATTTTGCGACGCGCTCGGATTCTGCGAATCTCTCGAGGCCTGCGGCACGCGTGAGCTTTGTGCCTGACGCGGGTCTTGCGACTGACGCGAGTCGTGCGGTGTGCGGGAAAATCTGCTTCCGTCGTAGCGAGGAGGGAGTCTGTAACGCAAAAGCTCCGCTTCCTCTTCGCTTAGTGCATCATCTTCGGCGATGTTCTCGCGGTTGCTATACCTGCTCTTACTGTACACGGCGTGCCTCCTTATCTGTCATGCGGGAGCATATCCACAAGCTCGCCGACCTTTGACAGCTGCATTATCTTATCAATAAGCTGACGTCTGCCGTCGCTCAAATACGGCTTCAGTGCCCGAAGCAGATCGTTTCTGTGAGATACGGCGGAATTTCCGTGCATCTTGTCGTGTGATGCGCTTTCGCTTTTGATAAGCGGAGAAAGAGCGGAGATGACCTCGGGCAGCTTTTCGACGAGCTGTGCACCGGGCGAGGAGCTGCCGAGCGGGATCTCCGAGGCGACATCAGCCGCGTCTCCCGACACATCGTCCGCGCCCGAGCCGTTTTGACTTTCGTAACTTGATTTCAATTTTTCAACAAGCCTCTGCGCTTCGCCGTCGCTCATCAGACGCTCGATGACGGAGGCAAGCTCATTTTCGCTCTGTGCCATTTTCGCTTCCCCTTTTCCCCTTTTGATATGCGGAAATCAGCTCCGCGGCTCTTTTTATATCCGAGTCCGTCGCCTCCGAGATCACGCGACGAAGCCCCGATATGCTTTTGTCGGATATCGCGGCGGATTCCGAGCCGACCGCGAGCCGCAGCAGCTGTTTGAGCTGCTCGTCGGACAGCGTCGAGAGTGATTCGAGTGCGTTTTTGTCGATGTTCATATGCGCCTCCGCGTTTTGGATGCTTTCCGCTTTCAGTATATGCGCAGACTGCATTTTTGACACGCGGGCTAAAAGAGAGAAAGGAATACCGTAATGAAAATACTTATCTTCTCGGATTCACACGGAAACACCTCTCGGATGCTTTCTGCTGTTGCCGACCATATGCCGCGAGTCGATCTTTTGATACATCTCGGAGACGGCGTGCGCGACTTTGAATATGTTACGTCGCGTTACCCGAATATCCGGTCGGTGTCGATAAAGGGAAACGCGGAGAGTATGTCTCGGGATCGCTGCGTGCTCGAGCTCGACGGCGTGCGACTCATGTGCATACACGGCCACAGCTACGGCGTGAAAAGCGATATCTACCGCGCGGCCGCGGCGGCGATCGAAGAAAATTGCGACTTACTTTTGTTCGGTCACACGCACACGGCGCGGGACACCGTTTACACTTTATCCGACGGTCAAAGCGTCAGAATATTCAATCCCGGCTCGGTCGGGCGCGGGTATCCTCCGTCATACGGAGTATTGAACATAGCGAAAAACGGAACATTCCTCACTTCCCACGCATTTTTGTGAGAAAAATATCGATTGTAAATAATTACCAATTTTCGGAAACGAATTTTGGTAATTATTTATTTACGGCAAGTATTGATTTGTTTGGAGAAATATGGTAAAATAATTACAAACAAATTTTACCAATTCTAAACAAATTGCGGAGGAAATAACAATGAACGAAATACGTGTGCTTATCGCAGATGAAAATGCGGAAACGAGAAAGAGCATGAGCCGCCTTTTGATCTCTCGCGGCTGTCGCGTCGTCCACGAGGCAGAGAACGGGGATGAGGCCACACAGCTTTTGAAAAGCGGCAGATATGACGTTGTCATCTGCGACGCGTGGCTCGGTGGGGTCGATGGGATCACGCTGGCACGTCGGCAGAGTGAGCTGAGAGGTGCTGACGCGCCCGCTTTCATAATCTTAACTCAGCTTTCGTCGCAGGACATCTTCGTCGAGGCAAATCGAGCGGGTGCGCAGCTTTGCATGACGAAGCCCGTGGATTATTCGACGTTTGCCGAACGATTTGACATCGTTTGCCGAAATCGCAACTGCGTCGGCGAAAAGCGTCAGAACGCGTCGGGTGTCACGCCGAGCGACATCGAGTCGCAGATCACGAAGATCATCCACCAGATCGGCGTTCCCGCGCATATCAAGGGTTATCAGTACCTCAGAAGCGCGATAATGATGACGGTCGCTGATGGCGGCGTCATAAATTCCGTGACCAAGGTGCTATATCCGTCGGTGGCAAAGGAGTACTCAACGACGACCTCGCGCGTCGAGAGGGCGATACGCCATGCCATCGAGGTGGCGTGGGACAGGGGCGACATCGACACGCTGAATTCGTATTTCGGCTACACGATCCAAAACGACCGAGGCAAGCCGACGAACAGCGAATTTATCGCGATGATAGCCGACGACCTGCGATTAAAATACAAAATAAAGTGATAAAACGCGCCGATGTCGCCGCAGTCGATTGACAAGCGTGGGATAATCTGATAAAATATATTAAACTCTAAGTTTTGAAAGGCAGGATTTCACATGATACAGATCGAAATGAATGACGGCGGCATCATAAAGCTCGAGCTTGACAGCAGTGCCGCTCCCATTACGGTTGAGAACTTCATCTCTCTCGCAAAGGCAGGCTTCTACGACGGACTTATCTTCCACCGCGTTATAAAGGACTTCATGATCCAGGGCGGAGATCCCACAGGATCCGGAATGGGCGGTGCGGATAACTGCATCAAGGGCGAGTTCGCGAAGAACGGCGTGAACAACCCCATTTCCCACGTTCGCGGCGTTATCTCCATGGCTCGCGCAAACGATCCCGACTCCGCGTCGTCGCAGTTCTTTATCGTACATAAGGACGCAAAGTACCTCGACGGTTCATACGCGGCTTTCGGCCACGTTACCGAGGGTATGGACGTTGTTGACCGCATCGCATCCGTAAAGACCGACTTCCTCGACAGACCTCTCGAGGAGCAGACGATCAAGACCGTCAGCGTTATCGGCGAGTAAGTTTTCAAAAATAAAAAATATCGGACAGGCAATATCCGAGTCTTCGGAGTTACCTGTCCGATTTTTTTATTTTACTCGCCGATGGCCGAGCATATCAGTCTGTCGATGAGCTCGCTGTACGAGATACCGCTGTGGATCATGAGCTTCGGGTACATTGAGATCGGCGTGAAGCCCGGGATCGTGTTGATCTCGTTGAATACAAATTCTCCGTCGTTTGTGCAGAAGAAGTCGACTCTCGAAAAGCCTTTGCAGTCAAGTGCGCGGAATATGCGCTCGGCGTAGGAGCGAACCTCGTTTTGCTTTTCGTCGGGCAGACGCGCGGGAATGTAGTATGACGACTCGTTGCTGACGTATTTTGTTTCGTAGTCGTAGAAATCGCTCGAGCCGATGTCGATCTCGGCGGGAGCGGATACGGTGTACTTCCCGTTTTCCTCAAGCACCGCGACCTCGATCTCGCATCCGCAGATCATTTCTTCCACGATCACTTTCGAGTCCTCGCGAAGAGCGGTCTCGAGTGCGGTGAGAAGCTCTTCTCTCGTGCGAGATTTGCTGATACCGACCGATGAGCCGGCGCAGGCGGGCTTTACGAACATGGGATATCCGAGAGATTTTTCCGCAAGATCGGCGAAAGCCTCAAAGTCGTCGCCCGCGCGGAGCATGATGCTCGCGGCCTGACGAATGCCTGTCTCGCGAATGACGGCCTTGGTGAGTGCCTTATCCATACAAACGGCACTCGAAGCGGGGCCGCAACCGACGACGGGAACTCCCATGACGGAAAGCATTCCCTGAATCTGTCCGTCCTCGCCGAATTTTCCGTGAAGCATGGGGAATACGGCATCAAGCTTTATGTCACGGCAGAGCTCGCCGCGCTTTATGCGGAGAAGACCGCGACCGTTATCGGGAGAGAAAAAGACCTCGCTGAGCGTGCCGTTTTGCTCCCATGTATTGTTTCGGATATCTTCGAGTTCTCCCTCGAAAAGAAACCATCTTCCGTCTTTCGTGATACCTATTTTGTAAAGCTCGTATTTATCTTTGTCAATGTTTGAAAGCATTGCGTAGGACGAGGAGAGCGATACCTCGTACTCCGATGATTTGCCACCGAACAGGATGGCGACTTTCTTTTTCATTACGGTGATGTCCTTTCGTATATACATTGTCAGCTTATTGTTGCTTTTTGAAAAGTGTTACTCTTTCGCGCCCCTCGAGGTCAAGACGTGTCGTCGGGAGATATCCCGCAGAGGAGATTATGTCGCGGACGGCAGGGCCTTGAAGCGAGCCGTGTTCAAATGCGATGACACCGCCGCGCTTTAGGTACTGAGGATATATCTCGGTCATGCGCCTGTAGAAGCTCAGTCCGTCGGCGCCGTCGGTAAGAGCGCATTCGGGCTCGGAGAAGAGCTCGGCTTCAAGCGAAAGCATCTCTTCGGACGTGATGTATGGGGGATTGCTTACTATAATATCAAAGCTTTCCTTTTCAAAATGTTTTTCGGCATCCGTGTCGGAGAGCGCGTCTGCGACGACAAGCCGAACGCCGTCGAGTCCCAGTCGGCGAAAGTTTTCGCGGGCAACATCGGCCGCGCTCGGCGAAAGCTCGAGAGCCGTGACCTTGGCGTCAGATCTGTAGTGTGCGATGGCGGCGGCGATACATCCGCTTCCCGTGCAAAGATCGAGTACGGCCCCGCCGTGCGGCAGAAGCTCGATAGCCGTCTCGCACAAAAGCTCGGTATCGGCGCGCGGAATGAGGCAGTCGGGGGTGACTTTGAAGACGAGGTTCATAAAATCCCATTCGCCGATGATGTACTGGAGCGGTTCGTGAGACGTGCGCCTTTCGACGGCGCGGAGAAGCTCATCTGAGCTCGGTAATTCATCTTTGCGGCACGCGAGAAGACGTGCGGCGGGAATTTTCGTAAAATGCTCCGCGAGGACACGTGCCTCGAACGGTGCGTCTTCTATATCAGCCTTTGCAAGACGCGCCGTTATATCGTCAAGCGTCATTTTCGTCATGTGCCGCACCGAGATCGTCTTTGTCGGCGTCGTCGGATTTTTCTTCGTCGGCAGCATTGTCCGACTCGGCGGTGTCATTTGCGGGGCGATTTACCTCGGCGTCGGGAAATTCGTCGGCGAGAGCACCCTTGAGAGCGGTTATCGCGATCTCAAGCTGAGAGTCGTCGGGCTCGCGCGTTGTGATCCTCTGCATCCAAAGGCCGGGAGCCGAAAGCAGGCGCGTGAGCTTGTTGTCGTGCTTTCCCGCGAAAATGATGTATTCAAATCCGATACCCACGGAGAGAGGGAGAAGAAGAAGCTTCAAAATGCTTCTGACGATTGAGCCGTGACCGGGGATGAACATCGATATCACGATCGATATCACGAGCATTACGATAATAAAGCTCGTTCCGCAACGAGGGTGGAATCTCGTGCACTTTGCGGCGTTCTCGGGAGTGAGCTCGAGTCCGCGCTCGTAGCAGGCGACGCTCTTGTGCTCCGCGCCGTGATACTCAAATGTGCGGCGAATGTCGGGCATGAGCGCGACAAGGGCGATGTATGCGACGAAAATGCCTATCTTCAAAACGCCCTCGATAACGGAACGGAAGACGACGTTGTCGATACCCGTGAGAAACGACAGTCCCTCGGAGGCCTTGGTCGGCAAAAATACAAACAGGCAAACGCTGAGGATTACGGCAAGCACGGAGGCGATACCCATGACGACCGACATCAAACGGTCGCCGAGCTTTTCCGTGAGCCATTTTTCAAACTTGCTTTCGGGCTCGATGTCGTCGATACCGAGCATTTCCGCCGACGAGGTGAGCGTGCCCATGCTGA
>CAYWTG010000010.1:0-3955 GCA_964461155.1 uncultured Ruminococcus sp. | reverse complement strand
CGACGAAGTTTATGACTCCGCGAATGATCGGCAGATTGCAGAATTTGTGCTTTTTTCTCAGAGAGACGAATTTCGTCTTTTTCGTGACGACGCTTCCGTCGTCTTTTCTGACGGCAAGGCAGGTGTCCTCACCGGCTTTCATCATAACGCCCTCGAGAACGGCTTGACCGCCGACTCTGCCGAGACGATCGTTCGGTATGGTTTCTTTTTTCATTTGATTATGTTTTCCTTTCGACTTTAAAGGCATTAAACTGCATTGTATTATATAGTATACTACATTTTTACGCTCATTTCAATAATAAACGTAATAGGTGTGCGAATTTTAACAATTGGCGCGATATGCCGCCCGTGCCGATAATTCACAAATAAAAACATTTCTAATCATTGATATTGCGCGGACTTTTTGATATAATAACGTATGGAAGCTGTTTTTGCCGAATGCGGCGGAAAGGAACTTCTGTGTATATGAATAAGCTTAAAAAAGAGGTCATGAGTGCACTTAACTCGCTCATCGGAGAAGATCGTCTTGTGCTCAGAAAGAAGCTTGACATGAGCGACACCGTCTGCCTAAAGAGCGACCCGTCACGTGCGGTGTGGAAAAGCGACGTCTCGTGTGGCGTTGATATGTGCCTTGCGCTCGTCTGCGTCGGCGCGGCCGTGCTTGCCGCAGTCATGCTCACGGTGCACGGCATAAAGAAGCTGTGTCGCAGACGCGGGTGAACTCATGAGAGCTCTCGGATCCTTCCGAGGGCTACATAACCGACGACAGGAGAGAAACTTAGATGAACAGAAAACAGGACGGTCTTTGGCGATACATAGCCGTCGGCGCATTTTTTGTCGCGGTCTGTATTGCCTATGTCGGACTTTTTATAGATCTTCAGGTGACGGGGCAGGATTATTATTCCGTGGCAAGCTCGTCCTACACATACACTCGCAGCGTGAAAATACAGGCACAGCGCGGTGAGATATACGACAGAAACGGGAAGCTTCTCGTCGGAAACGTGTATTATAACGACATCAGGCTCGACTACGGCTCGATGCCGCGCGCGAACGCCGATAAAAACAACATCATTCTGTCGCTTGTCGACTATCTTGACGAGACGGGCGAGAGCGAAAAGTGCGAAAAGATAAAATATGCGCCGTTTGATATCACGTGCAGCGCGGACTCGATATCTTTTTCGTATTCCGAATCGTTTTTTGAAACGACGAGAAGCGCGAAATATAAAAAGCTCGCCTCCGAGCTGAATATCCCCGAGGATGCCGAAGCCGATGCGGCCGCCGCCGTGATCATGAAGCACTACGGCATTTGCGACAGCGACGGAACGTTGCTGTTTTCCCCCGAAAACGCGAAAACACTGTTTTATTACAGAATGGATCTCGATATGTGCGACTTCTCCGTTGCCGCGCCGTATTCGTTTGCGTCGGATGTGTCGCTTGAATATATCGCGAAGATAAAAGAGGCCGCACTGCGCGGATATTCGGTATACTGCCGCGCCGCGCGTGACTATGCGTACCCCGGATACGCGTCACACCTGCTCGGGCGCATTCAGAAAATACCCGCTTCCGATGCGGAGTATTATACCGAGCTCGGCTATCCGCTCGACGCATACGTCGGCACGTCCGGCGCGGAGTACGCCTTTGAAAAGTATCTCCACGGAACGGACGGTGAGCTTCTCATAACCGAGGACGCCTACGGAAATGTTATCTCGACCGAAGTGAAAAGCGAACCCGTGGCGGGACTCGACATTTATCTGACTATCGATATCGGAATGCAGATGGCGGCGGAAAATTCGCTTGCCGACAATATTGAATATGTCCGCGCGGAGGCGGCGAGAAATGACGGTGATCGTGACGGAGAAGATGCCGAGGCGGGTGCTCTTACCGCAGTCGATCCGAAAACGGGTGAGGTGCTCGTTCTCGCGTCGTACCCGACTTATGACCTTTCGACATTCCTCGACGACCTCGAATATTTGAACGAGGACGAGAGCGCACCGCTTTTGAACCGCGCACTGAACGGTACGTATCAGCCCGGTTCGACATTCAAGCCGGGAGTCGCCGTCGCCGCGCTTGATGCGGAAATAATAACGCCGTACACGACGATCGAGACAAAGGGTAAATACGAGTACTATTCGGGATATCAGCCGAGATGTTGGATATACCTCATGTACAACATGACGCACGGCAACATAAACGTCACCGAGGCACTTCAGGAGTCGTGCAACTACTTCTTTTACGATGTCGGACGGCAACTCACGATAGAAAAGCTCAATAAATACATGAGCTCGTTCGGGCTCGGTCAGCCGACGGGAATAGAACTTCCCGAGCAGACGGGAGTCCTTGCGGGACCCGATTACCGAAACGACAACGGACTTGAGCCGTGGGCACCAGGAGACACGCTGCAGGCGGCGATCGGGCAGTCGGACAACCTGTTTTCACCTCTCCAGATATCAATGTATATAACGACGCTCGTCAACGACGGAACGCGTTATTCCGCGCACCTTCTCCTCAAGGCGTGCGACTATAAAACGGGAGAGGTCGTGTACGAGGGCGAGCGAAGCGTGATAAGTACGGTCGATGTTTCGGCCGAGGCTTGCCGCGTCGTGCGCAACGCGATGAGAGATGTTATCGAAAACGGCTCGGCCTCCGAGCTCTTCGACGACTATCCGATAACGATCGGCGGTAAGACCGGTACGGCGCAGGTGTCGTCCGTAAAGAGCGATAACGCGATATTCACGGCGTTCGCACCGTTTGACGATCCCGAGTATGTCGTCACGTGCGTCATAGAGCAGGGAAATACGGGAGCAAACGCGGGCGTGTCCGTTAAGGGAGTCTTCGACTACTGCTTCTCTCTCGGTGAGTATTCCGACGAGGATGATGCGGATGACGACGTCAACGAGAACTTGCCAGGCTCGCCCGAGAATTCGCCGAGCGACGGAGGTGAGGAAAGTGATGAATAATGCTACGAGAGCACAAGATGTCGAGCTTGCACTCGAAGAGCTTTACCCCGACGCTGCCTGCTCGCTCGAATACGGCGGCGACGCATGGCGACTTCTCGTAGCCTCGCGACTTTCCGCGCAGTGCACCGACGAGCGGGTGAATCTCGTGACGCCCGAGCTCTTTCGGATTTATCCGAATGCCGAGAGCATGAGCACGGCCGAGCTTTCGTGCGTCGAAGAGCTCATTCGCCCGTGTGGGCTTTTCCGCATGAAAGCGAAAAACATCATCGATATGTCAATGATGATCGTCACGCGATACGGCGGGCGCGTCCCCGACACGATGGACGAGCTTCTCACTCTCCCCGGCGTCGGACGTAAGATCGCAAATCTCGTGCTCGGCGACGTGTACGGCCTCGGCGGTATCGTCGCTGACACACACTGCATACGAATATGCGGCCGACTCGGCTTTTACGACAGCTCGAAAAAAGACCCGGCTTTTACCGAGCGAACTATGGAAAAACTCATCACGCGCGAAAAGCAGAGTGATTTTTGTCACCGCCTTGTGATCTTCGGACGCGAATTTTGCATGGCGCGAGCACCGCGGTGCGACGAATGTCCGCTGTCTTCGCTGTGCGATGAATTTGATAAAAACAAGATACATAAATGAAAAGGACTGATGAAAAATGAAGGACGGATTTATAAAGCTTGCCGCGGCGACACCGCACGTGCACATCGGCTCTGCCGAGAAAAACGCAGATGAAATAATACGCATCGTGCACCTTGCCGCGAAAGACGGAGTCAAGGCTGTCGCATTTCCCGAGCTCTCGCTGACGGGCGTGACCTGCGGGGCACTGTTTTACACCGAGACGCTCTTAAATGATGCCGAGAGTGCGCTCCTCCGTGTCGCACGTGAGTGCGCGGAACTTGACATTTTGAGCTTTGTAGGACTTCCGGTACGCTTCGGCGGCTCGATCTTCGACTGCACCGCCGTCATAAAGGACGGTCGCATTCTCGCACTC
>CAYWTG010000009.1:0-18508 GCA_964461155.1 uncultured Ruminococcus sp. | reverse complement strand
ATATAACGGCATCTGCCGAGGGACGTTCGCTTTTCGCGGACATCCTCAGAGAAACGGCGAAGAAAGTCTTCATCCCGCTCACGGTCGGCGGAGGCATAAATACCGTCGACGACTTCGACCGAGTGCTCAAATGCGGTGCGGACAAAGTGAGCGTGAACTCGGGTGCGATACGCGATTTTTCGCTCATATCAAAGGCCGCAAAGCTTTACGGAAGCCAGTGCGTCGTGATTTCGGCGGATGTCAAACGAGTTGACGGTGTGTACCGCGTCTTTGCCAAAGGCGGCCGCGAGAATACCGGTATGGAGGCTGTCGAATGGATCAAGCGATGCGTCTCGGACGGCGCGGGCGAGGTCGTACTCAACTCGATCGACACTGACGGCGTGAAAAACGGTTTCGATCTCGAAATGCTTCGCGCGGTGTCGGACGCGGTCGACGTGCCCGTGATAGCATCGGGCGGTGCAGGTTGTGCGGATGATTTCGTCACGCTTTTCAAAACCTTGCCGCGAGTAGACGCGGGTCTTGCCGCCTCGATATTCCATTTCGGTGAGCTTACGATCGCCGATCTCAAAAAGACACTCGCCGAAAACGGTATCCCCGTTCGCACGGAGTGACGTTTTCACGCTTTGATTACAGTTAAATTCGGAGGATAATACTATGATAAACATTGACGAGCTTAAATTTGACGAGCGTGGGCTCATTCCCGCAGTTGTCGTCGACAGCATAACGAAAAATGTTCTCACGGTCGCGTACATGAACCGTGAGAGCCTCGAGATTTCGATGAAGCGCGGACTTACGTGCTTTTGGAGCCGTTCTCGCGAGGAGCTCTGGCTCAAGGGCGAAACGAGCGGAAATTATCAGCATATCGTCTCAATCACCGCAGACTGCGACCGTGACGCGCTGACGGTAGTTGTCGAAAAAGACGGCCCCGCCTGCCACCTCGGCACTGATTCGTGCTTTAACGACACCGTTTATGAAAGCGACGAGCTTCAACAGTTCACGCTCGAGGGATTAATGAAGCTCATCGAGGGACGTCGCACCGAGAAAAAAGAGGGCTCGTACACGACGTACCTGTTTGAAAAAGGCATCGATAAGATCCTCAAAAAAGTCGGCGAGGAGTCGACCGAGGTAATAATCGCCGCAAAGGGCGATGACCGCGCGGAGACCGTGTACGAGATAGCGGATCTTGCATATCACGTGATGGTTCTGATGGTTCAGATGGGCATATCCGTCGAGGATATCCACAGAGAGCTCGCGTCGCGCCATGTTATCGATCACAAGGTCAAGCAAGAGAAAATGGTATAAGATCACGGCAGACAGTAGCGCAAATTGCACATTGTCTGCCGCGCTTTTTTATATTCTTTTGCCGAATATGATATTAACACCTTGACAATACGCTTGCAGTGTGAGATAATACAGACAGTACCTTATTTTACCTACAGGAGGCAGTAAAATGAAAAAGCGAATACTCTCGATCATTCTCGCCGCGCTGATGACAGTGGGGACTTTTTCGCTTGCGGTAAGTGCGAAGAAGACGGAAAGCGCACTTCCGTTCAGTGATGTGAAAGAGTCGAAATGGTTCTATCCTGCGGTGAAGACCGTGTACGACGCGGGATTTATGGAGGGAAAGTCGGGAAAGAAGTTCGAGCCGGACGCGACCATGACCCGCGCGGAGCTTGTCACGCTTCTCTCGCGCCTTGCGGGAGCGGATGTTTCGGGATACGGAAGTGCCGTGAACTTCAAAGATATGAAGAAAAAGTCGTGGTTTACGGATGCTGTCGGTTGGGCGGTCAAATCATCGCTCGTGAACGGATATGAAGACAACACTTTCCGCCCGAACGACCCGATCCTCCGTCAGGAGCTCGCGTCACTTCTCATCAGATTCTTTGAATATGTCGGCCTTGAGATGCGCGACGCACCCGAGATCACCGCGTTCAGCGACATCTCGTCTGTTCCGAAATGGGCACGCGACAATGTCGAAGCCCTGCGCCGCACGGGACTTATCAAGGGTGACGACGCCGGAAGATTTAATCCGAAAAATACCGCGAGCCGCGCAGAGGTGGCGACGATCACCATGCGAATGCTCGACGACCTCACAAATATCCGCGAGTATCCGCTCTTCTCGCTGAAGATCGGCGGTGTTGATATTTCGGAATATAAGATCGTATATAACGAAAACGCGTCGGAATCCGTAAAAACGGCAGTTGACGAAATCATAAAATACGTAAAGCTCGCCGTCGGAGTCGAGCTTACGGACGAGGTGTACTCGGGACGCGAAGGGCACTTGATATACCTTGATGACACGGCGTTTGAAGACGACGAGACGTATTCGCTGAGAAACGATGAAGACGATTTTATAATCGGCGGTTCAGGTGTTCGCGGCGTGCTTTACGGTGCTTATGAGTTTCTCGAGAGCTACGTCGGTTGGAGATTTCTCACTGCCGACTGCGACTACATGGCCGCTCGCGGCAACGTGAACATTGCAGACGTTGACACGGTGAAAGAGCAGTGCTTCATCTATCGCGACCCGAACTGGTATTCATGCGCGACGAAGTACCCGAACTTTGCCGCAAAGCGCAAGCTCAACTACGGCACGCAGAATTCGCCGGAATACGGTGGCGGACTTGTCGACATGAGCTGTCACACATTCGGCAAATATATTCCCGAATGCGCGAAAGCTCAGCCTTGCCTGAGCAGTGAGGAGACATACGAAAAAGTACTCGCCGCAGTCCTTGCCGAGCTTAAAGCCGACCCGAACCTCTGGTGCATCTCCGTTTCGCAAAACGATAACTTAGACTATTGCATCTGCGATGCTTGCACGGAAACCTATGAAAAGATCGGTCATTCCGGCCAGATGCTCGAGTTTGTGAACCGCATCGCCGAACAGGTCGAAAAGGAATATCCCGACACATACGTTCATACACTTGCGTATGACTACACGCAGAGCGTTCCGACAGACCCGACGATAAAGCCTCGCGACAATGTGCTCGTTCAGCTGTGCTCTATCGGTTGCTGCTTCAATCACTCGATCGAAAAGGACTCCGGCTCGCCGTTTAACGAGACATTTAAGAATGATCTCAAACAGTGGAGCGAGATCTGCGACAATTTGTTCGTCTGGGATTACTCGACGAATTTCTGGTGGTACGTCACGGAGCTCGGAAATCTCGATTACGACGTGCTTGCGGGAAATATGCGTCTTTTCGCCGACAGCGGAGCTATCGGTGTGCGCTCCCTCGGTGCGTATAACACTGTCGGCACCACCGGCTTCCAAGATCTCAAAGTGTATCTTCTGTCTCTCCTCATGCAGGATCCCTATATGAGTGAGGAAGAGTACAACGCTCATCTCGAAGAATTTCTGCGCGGCTGTTACGGCGCGGGATGGCGCGAGATATACACATATCTGCGATTTGTCGAGGACGAGGTCTTCTTTAAAGCATTCTGCAACTCCATCTACGAAGATCCAGACGTGCTTGCGATATCAAAGTATGCAAAGCGTATGTCGGAGCTTGAAGAATGCTTTGATAACGCCGCTTTTGCCGCCGAGAACGATCTTCAGCGCGACAACATACGCCGTCTGCGCATTCAGCTTGACTTTTTCAAGATAAATGCGCTGTGGGACGAGATGTACACAAACGGCACTGAGGAAACAAAACGCGAGATCGTCGATATGGCATTCGCATGGCAGTCGGAGATGCAGCACTACAAGATCCGCATCAGCGAGGGCGTTGGCGTGCCGAAATTCGAGCAGATCACACGTCCCCCGAAAGAGTGGAAAAATTACTACGGCAGCAAGATAACCGAAAAAGAGTCATAAAAGATCACGGCGGGCGGGGAGCGGCAACTTCTGCCCGCCGCGATTTCTCTTTTTCGCGCGAGAGACGAAAATTTTCGCCGACTTGCGAAAGCACCGACCGAAATCGCGCCGTCGTGAGCTTTCGCTATTGACCGCAAAGCGGCTTTGTGATAAAATGTAGATATGTATAACGAATAATAAGGACGGATTTACGGCTTGAATATCAGAATAAAGGTCAAAACGGCAGTGTCGCTTATCGCGCTCTTAATGTGCGCGCTTCTCGTTTCGTGTACGGCCGAGCAGTCATTTCCCATGCCGCGCCTCGAAGAACTCGAGCCGTCCGTAGCCTCCGGCGGAATAATCGATCCCGCAAGCGAGGTTCGCGGCGTATGGATAGCTTCGGTATTCAACATCAACTTCCCGTCGCGCGCCGATCTCACCGCCGTACAGCTGAGAGGCGAGATCGATGCCATACTTGACGTGTGCGAAGAAAATCGCCTGAATACCGTGTTTTTTCAGGTTCGCCCGTCATGCGATGCGCTTTATGAAAGCCGTCTTTATCCCGTTTCGCGCTACCTGTCGTCAAACGGCACGCTTACACTCGACGTGCTCGAATACCTATTGTCTGCGGCGCACGCGAGAAATATATTCGTCCATGCTTGGATAAATCCCCTGCGCGTTACGACTGTGGCGGATTCCGAGGGGACGCTCGACTCGTCGAGCCCCGCACGCATTCATCCCGAGTGGACGGTTAAATACGCCGACGGAAAGGTGTATCTTAATGCGGGTGTCCCAGAAGTGCGCGATTTTGTCGCAGAGGGCGTGCGTGAGCTTGTCGAGAACTACGACGTCGACGGCGTGGTCTTTGACGATTATTTTTACCCATATCCCGCAGACGGCGCACAGTTTGACGACGATGCCGAATATGCCGCATACGGCGTAGGCTTTGATAATATCGGAGATTTCAGACGCGACAATATAAATAAGCTTATAAAAAGCGTGTACGACACCGTGAAAGCGGCGGATGAGGACTGCCTGTTCGGCGTGTCACCGGCGGGTGTTTGGCAGAACGATGACGGCACGAACGGCGGCTCGGCGACTCGCGGTTTTGAGGCGTACAACGAGATATACTGCGACGCGGTGTCGTGGGTTCGCGGCGGATATGTGGATTTCATATCGCCCCAGCTGTATTGGACTCGCGAGAGCGCGACGACGCCGTTTTATACACTTGCCGAATGGTGGAACCGTGTTCTCGACGGTACTTCCGTCGAGCTTTGGATATCGCACGGCGTGTACAGATATTCAGCCGATGATTGGGGCGACGCAGCCGGTGAGATGGCCTCTCAGGTCGAGCTTTCGCGAAAACTTCTTTCATACCGAGGAAGTGTCTTCTACGGCTATGACAAGCTTGCCTCAAACGCATATAACGTGAACGCGGAGCTCACCGACGTTTACAGATACGACGTCATCTACTGCGACGCGGAGGCGACGGACTGCGGCGTGAGATTTGTCTCACCGTACATCGGTGAGGCGTGCCCGCTCGGCGAGATCTCGCTTTGCGGAGAGTCCGATCCGTCGATGGATCTTCGCTTCGACGGCGAGAGCGTCGGACGGCAAAAAGACGGAAGCTTCCGCATTACCGTCGAAATCTCAGAGGGAGAAAACCGCTTAGTCTTCACACAGGGCGAACGCGAGTACATACTTACCGTTTACGGTGAATAATAAACTTAAACTTGCCGATTGGCAGAGGGAGGCAGACCGTGAGGGCTTGCGAAAGATTTCTTAAATATGTTAAACTCGATACAAAAAGTGATGAGCACAGCGGCACGACACCGTCAAGCGCGGGTCAGATACGCTTTACGGAATATCTGAGAGACGAGCTTGTTGCACTCGGTGCACCGAATGTGAAGCTCAACGAAAACTCATACGTCTCGTGCCGTATTCCCGCGAGCGCGGGATTTGAAAACGCGGAGGGCGTCGGATTTATCGCGCATATGGACACGTCACCCGACTTTTCGGGCACCGACGTAAATGCGCAGGTGATCGAAAACTACGATGGCGGCGACGTCGTGCTCGGCGAGAGCGGACGCGTGCTTGAAGTTTCCGAATTCCCGCATCTTGAAAAGCTTCGCGGACGCACACTCATAACGACTGACGGCACGACGCTCCTCGGAGCGGACGACAAGGCGGGCGTTGCCGAGATCATGACGGCCGTTGAAAAAATTCTTACCGAAGACATCCCGCACGGTGCGATATCCGTGTGCTTCACTCCCGACGAGGAGATCGGCGAGGGTGCGGATCATTTCGATGTCGAGTCGTTCGGCGTGCCTGCGGCGTATACGGTCGACGGAGGTGCAGAGGGCGAGATCGAGTTTGAAAACTTCAACGCTTACGGCGCGCGCTTCAACGTGGTCGGACGAAATATCCACCCCGGCGACGCCAAAGGAAAGATGATAAACGCCTCACTTGTGGGAGCGGAGATAATTTCGCTTCTCCCCGCCTGCGAGACGCCCGCAAACACCGAGGGCTATGAGGGATTTTATCACCTTTGCTCGGTCAGCGGCTGCTGTGAGAGCTGTGAGCTTGACTACATCGTCCGCGATCACGACGAGAACATGATGGCCGCGCGACTCAACACGCTTCGCCAAATCGAGAAAACGCTCTGCGAGAAGTACGGCGACGGATGCGTCACGCTTACCGTTCGCGAGCAGTATCGCAATATGAAAGAGGTCGTCGAGCGTTATCCGTACATTATCGATATCGCACGCGACGCCATAGAGGAGTGTGGACTTGTCCCCGTTCAAAACCCCGTCAGAGGAGGCACGGACGGCGCACGCATAAGCTACATGGGAATCCCGTGCCCGAACCTCGGAACGGGCGGATATGCTTTCCACGGCCCGTTTGAGCACATCAGTGCAGAGGGCATGGACACGAGCGTTGATATCATCCTCGGCATCGTGCGCAGATTTGCTGAAAGACAGTAAAAGAATAAAGTTTACACGGATGCTCTTGAACTGCTCTTTGGAAGATGCTATCATAAGAGCAATACACGAGCGAAAGGACAATTTATGAAAGATATTTTCACTCTTACGAAAGAGGCGCGCTCTGTTCGCGTGTTTAACGGTGAGAGAAGCATCACTGAAGACGAGCTTTGCCGTATCGTCGACTGCGCACGTATCGCGCCGTCGGCGGGAAATCTTCAGGTGCTCAGATATAAGCTTTGCTTTGACCGCGAGACCGTGTCGGCACTCATGCCGATGACACGCTGGGCGGGATATCTTCCCGAGGCGAAATTACCGCCTGCGGGACACGAGCCGACGGCGTTTATCGTGATCTGCAATGACGGCCGAAGAAGCTCTGTCGGAGCTTTCACAAATGTTGACGTCGGTATCGCCGCGCAGAGCATAAATCTCGCCGCGCGTGAGGCGGGACTTGCCGTTTGCATGATCGGCTCGTTTGACCGCGACGGCGTTAAAGATCTGCTCAAGCTCGACGAGAACTACGAGATACTTCTCATGATGGCGATCGGAGAGCCGGAGGAGTCACCGGTGATAACGGAGCTTCCCGAGGACGGCAGCATCAAATACTATCGTGACTCGAACGGCGGCCATTTCGTGCCGAAGCGTCCGCTTGAGGAAATACTGATCCGATGATAAAAAATAAAGTCGAAAAAACGAAGAAGCACCCGCGTTTTCGCGTCGCAGTCGAGATTTCTCTGACTCTGCTCGGCGCGTTCCTCGTTGCACTGTGCCGTATTTTGTTTGACAGAGCCTTTGATCCCTCGCTCGGAGAAAAAGCCGCTGTCGCACGAGATAATTTCTACCTCTTTTATAGGATATCGACATCTCTCGCTGCGGTGCTTTTGATACTTACGCTTCTTTCGAGCCTGTGCGCGGCGATCTCACGCGACGCCATTCGCTCTTTCCACATAACCGCGAGCGTTTCGCCGATCCTCTCGTCGGCACTGCTTCTTGCAATCGCGCTCTTTTATGCGTACCTGACTCACGGCGGCGAAACATTTATCGCACCTTACGTGATATCGCTCGGACTCGGCGAAGCCTTGGTCATGAGACTGCCGCACGCGCTCGGTTTGCTTATCGAGTGCCGCGAAAAAATACCGAACCGAAAGGAAAAGAAAAATAATGAATAAAAAGCCGATCATCCGTGCACTTGCCGTCGCTTTTGCGACCGTGACGGCACTCCTTCTCTCGATTTGTGCGTCAGCTGTGACGGACAATACGATAAATTTGGCAGATGCACAGAAAAATCTTCGCGGAGAGGGGTACGAATGGAATAACCCCGACCGCGTTTTGACCCTTACCGATCTCGATATCGTCACAAACGACGACTTCGGTCTGAAGATCCCCGAAAACTGCACCGTTATACTCAAAGGCAAGAATACCGTAAAGGCTTCGCGTTTCGGTATCGGCGTCCACGGAAGCGTGGTCTTTGAGGGTGACGGCTCGCTCACTGTTGAGGCAGATGAAGCGGCGATCTACAACTACAGCTATTCCGATAACCACAAGCTCCGCTTCGGCAACGGAAAAGTCACGCTCAAAGGCGCGACCGCACTCATGGCAGACCGCGCCGAAGTCTCGATGACAGGCGGCACGCTCACGCTCATATCGACATCCGATACCGCCGCCGACACGCGCGTTCTCAGCATCAGCGGAGGCACACTCACGGCTGACGGTGCGCTGAAAGCCACACATCTCATCTCGATCGACCGTGCAAGCGTCACCGTAAACGCCGAGGGAAGCGCGCTTGTTTCCGACAATATCCTGAAGACCGAGAACGTAAAGATCAAGGTAGGAGAAAACGGCACCTCGCTTGAGTCTGCCGACTCATACGACGGTGAAAGCTCGATTGTCATGACCCCGGAGAAAAAGGCAGCCCGCGACAGCATCATTTTCGGTGCGGGTGTGTCGATCATCGTCGACTACGCTCTCCTTGTAGTAGCCGTTCTGCTCGTCGCCGCGGTGATAGTGCTCCCGATACTCAACCGTCGTCGAAAGGTCCGCCGCCTTTACGAAAAGCTTGACGCGGACGCGAAAAAGTAACCGTACAAAACGTCCCGGCCGATTTGCAAGTATGGCATAGGTCGGGACGTTTTTTTACTATCTAAAAGCAAATCGGGACTCTGTAATCGGTGGTGTGCATAAAACGGTCGTTTTTTTGCACAAAAAAACAACAAAATTTCACAAAAGGTATGTACAACGGCGCGAATGTGTGGTATAATAGAGATGCAAAGGAAAGCGAAAGCTATCCGAAAAGCAAATAAATGCAAAGGCGGTTGACTTATGAACATTTCGATTAACGGACGTCATCTGACGGTAAGACAGGATCTGCGCGATCTCATTGCGAAGAAGCTTTCCAAATTCGACAGATTTTTCCCCGGAAACGCCGACGCCTCCGTGACGTGCAGACACGAGCACGGAGCTAAGATAATTGAGATCACCATAACCGTCGGAAGCACGATATTCCGTGCCGAGGAAGAAAGCGATACATTTAAGACGGCACTGGACGGATGTCTCGATTCCATCGAGAGACAGATCCGCAAGAACAAAACGCGCCTCGAAAAGCGCATGAAGACGGAGCTCGTCGTTCCCGAACCTCAGCTTGAGGATGACGCGGTCGACGAGGAGGTCATGTTCGACATTCGTCGCAAGACTTTCCCGATTCGCCCGATGACTCTCGAGGATGCGATCCTCCAGATGAACCTCGTGGGTCATGACTTCTATATGTTCTGCGACGCCGACACGAACAAAATGTCCGTCGTCTACAGACGTCACAACAACACCTACGGACTTATTACTCCCGAAGATTGACCTCTAAATTCAGGCGGCACACAAGGGCAAAAGTATTCCTCCTCCCTTGTGTGCCGCTTTTTGCGCGATATAAAGTCGTACTCACACCGCGACTGCACGAAAAGTATAACCCGCTTTTCTCACTTTTCCCCGAAAACACAGGGAAAACTTTTCACTCACCGTCCGACAGCGACAGCGCGATAAACAATATGAGAGGCGAAAGTAGCATTCCCCAAAAGCCGAACAGGGAATAAAACGCGAACGCGCCGGCGAGCGTCAGTATCGGATGAATGCCCATGAAACGACCGATGATGCGCGGCTCAGTGAGCTGCCGCACGACGTACATTACGGCGAACAAAACAAGAAGCCCGACACCGCGCGGAATGTTTTGACAGATAAGCGAAACACACGCCCAAGGTATCAGCACCGTTCCGACTCCGAGAAGCGGCAGAGCGTCGAGAAGCGCGATTACGATCGCCCACAGAAACGCGTACCTGACACGCAGTATGACAAATCCGAGAAAAAGCTCGCCGAATGTGAGAAGCATCAGCACGGAGTAAGATTTAATATATCCCGATACCGCACCGCCGAGCTTTTCGACGACGGGCGAAAGCCTTTCGCGTACCGAGCGCGGCAAAAGTCGCGCGGCGGCATCCTTTGCTCGCTTTCCGTCGCCCGTGAGGTAAAATAATGCGATGACAGACACCGCAGACGACAGCGCGAGGCGGGGAAGTGCCGAGATGAGCGATGCCACACGCGCGGTCAGCTTCTCGCTTGCCGTCCCGATCCCGCTCTTGATCCAGTCGACAAGCAGAACATAAAGCTCGTCGGCACGATGAGTCGAGAGAGAATATCTCGGCAGATGCTCGCGAAGCGAGGAAAGCGCGGTCATGACGCGATATATGATGTTGTCGTCATCCTCAAGTGACGAGCTTATTTGTCGCGCGGCGGAGATGATCTCGCGCGTGAGCTTGCCCGTGAGATTTACGAGCGCATAGGACGCAAAAAACAGAAACAATGCCGTGATGACGACCCCGCAAAGCTTCTCGGGCATCCTGCTTTTTTCGGCAGCATATTTTACTATCGGGCGCGTGAGCGACGAGAGAAGACACGCGAAAAGTATCGGAAGCGTTGCGGGCAAAAGATACTTCAGCGCGATATATAAAAGAACGCCGCCTCCCGCCGCGACGATGCAAAGCCGAGACAGGCGCAAAAGCTTGTCATCCTTCAAGATACTTCCTCCTTACTTCCGCTTTGATATTATTATGCCGAAATTGCAAGCGCAAATCACGCTTTGCGCGGAATATTTCCGCTTTTGGGGAAAAAAGACGGTCGCGCGACGAGAAAATCGGCACAAAATCTTGACGAAGTTCGATATATGTGGTATCATTAAATGAGCGGTGAATAACGCCGCAACGGAGGTCAGAGGTGAAAAGAACATTAACACTTCAGGAATATTGGATGCGTATGGTCGAAGATCATCGCCCGACGCTCTCGTATAAGAATGCGGGACTGCCGTTCGATGAGTGGCACCGAAAAGCGAGCGAGAAGCTTCTCGATCTGCTCGGACCTTTTCCCGATAAAGTACCGCTTGAGCCTGTGATCGAGTACAGAGTCGACGAGGGTGACTATGTGAGATGTCGCGTTCTTTTGAATGCGGACAAGTACATGACGATAACCGCTGTCGTGCTCATACCGAAAACGGCAAAAAAGGATAAAAGCACTCCCGCCGTGCTTTGCTGTCACGGACATGGCCCGTTCGGCAAGGATCCCGTCGTCGGAATGACGGGTAGCGCGGAGCGTGCGGCCGATATTGCCGCTTCAAACTATAACTACGCCGAGCAGATGACGCGCGCGGGATTTGTTACGATATCTCCCGATCTTCGCGGCTTCGGCGAAAGACGCGACCGCTACGACCCGATCGACATACCGCGCGACCCGTGTAATCTCAACTATGTCAAGGGTTCGATATTCGGCGTGTATCCGCTTACGCTGAACATCTTCGACATGATGCGCTGCATCGACTATCTTGAGACCATGGACGAGGTCGACCCCTCGCGCATCGGTATGATGGGACTTTCACAGGGCGGCACGATGACGACGTTCACAACAGCGGTCGAGCCTCGCATAAAGGCTTGCGACATCATAAGCTATGTAAATCCCTTTGCCGCTTTCGGCATCAGAGACGGCAACTTCTGCGGCTCGCAGGTCGTCCCCGGAATATACAGATATTTCGATACTTTCGACATCGCGGGACTTATAGCACCCCGTCCGTGCCTCATGGAGATGGGAATCTATGACGCTTGCTTCCCGTTTGAGGATCTTTATAAAGGATATGAGGGCACGCTCGAGATATACCGCGCGGCGGGAGTCGAGGACAGGCTCTTTACCGACATCCATCCTCACGGACACGCGTTCTCTGGAAATGCCGCATTCGATTTCTTCAAAAACAACTTATAATAAAAATTCATCATTCTGAAAGGAAATATTACAATGAAAATCGTAGTAAGCAAGGACGCAAAATCCCTCGGCGCAAATGCCGCCGACTATATCGCTGAGCTCATCAACGATGCTATCGCAAAGAAGGGTGAGGCGAGAATCATCCTCTCCACAGGCGCATCTCAGCTCACAACTCTCGAGCCGCTCATCGAGCGCGACATCGACTGGTCCAAGGTAACAATGTTCCACCTCGACGAGTACGTAGATCTCCCCGAGACACACATAGCAAGCTTCCGCAAGTACCTCAAGGAGAGATTCATCAGCAAGATCAACCTCAAGGCAGCATACCTCGTTGACGGCACACCCGAGTGCATCAAGGGTCTGACAGAGGAGCTCCGCCGCGCACCCATCGACGTCGGCCTCATCGGCATCGGCGAGAACGCGCACATCGCATTCAACGATCCGCCGGCAGACTTCGACACAGAGGAAGCTTACATCATCGTTAACCTCAACGACACCTGCAAGCAGCAGCAGGTCGGCGAGGGCTGGTTCGCAACCGTTGACGACGTGCCGAAGCAGGCTGTTTCCATGACGGTTTACCAGATCCTCAAGTGCGAGAAGATCGTCTCCTGCGTTCCTTACGCAGTTAAGGCCGACGCTGTTAAGAAGACCCTCGAGAACGACAAGACGAACCTCATCCCCGCAACGATCATGAAGGGTCATGACGACTTCGCTCTCTTCGTTGACGAGGACAGCTTCTCCAAGGTCGACGAGTCGCTCATCCGTCCCGCAGAGGGCAAGAGCTACACTCTCACACGCGCATAAATAAAGAAAGGCGGCACTCTCATCCCTCTGATGAGGGTGCCGTTTGACAGTTTTGAAATATGAAAAACGTAAAACAGATATGTGAAAAAAAGGCACGTCCCGTTCGCGTGCTCCAGTTCGGAGAGGGCAACTTTCTTCGCGCCTTTGCAGATTATATGATAGACCGCGCCGTCTCTGCGGGCGTCTATGACGGCTCCGTCGCCGTAGTTCAGCCGATAAACGCGCCGCTTCTTCCTGCATTTGAAGATCAGGACTCGGTTTATACGGTGCTTCTTCGCGGTAAGGAGAACGGCGAGACCGTAAACGAGCCGTACACGGTCACGTGTGTGGATCGCGTGATCTCGTCCTATGCCGATTACGACGACTTCATGAGCCTTGCCTCGCTCGATACGCTCGAGTGCGTGATATCGAATACGACTGAGGCGGGCATCGTCCTTGACGAGAGCGACAGCTTTGAGCTTACACCGCCGAAAAGCTATCCCGGAAAGCTTACGAAATTTCTCTACGAGAGATATAAAGCGTTCGGCGGCGACACGTCTCGCGGACTTGTCATCTTCCCCGTGGAGCTTATCGAAAATAACGGCCGCCGCCTGCGCGAATGCGTGCTGTCACTTTGCCGCATCTGGTCGCTTGAGAAAGCGTTCGCCGAGTGGGTCGACAAGGCTTGTATGTTCTGCAGCACGCTCGTCGACCGTATCGTCACGGGCTACCCGAGAGGAAACGGCGACGCCGCGCGTATTTGCGAGGGCCTCGGCTATGACGACGGACTTCTTGATATCTGCGAGCCGTTCGCACTTTGGGTGATCGAAGCCGAGGACGTCGAAAGAGCACGAGAGGCACTTCCGCTCGATCGCGCCGGACTTCCCGTGATATTCACGCACGATCAGCGTCCGTACCGCGAGAGAAAGGTGCGCATTCTCAACGGAGCGCACACCGCGTTTGTTCCTGCGGCATTCCTCGCAGGGGAGAGCATCGTTCGCGACTGCATGGCAAACAAGACCGTCCGCGCGTATATCGACAGATGTATCTACGGCGAGATAATCCCGACGCTCACACTCCCCCGCGACGAGCTCGAAAACTTCGCCGCATCCGTGTGCGAGAGATTTGAAAACCCGTTTATCGACCACGAGCTCATCTCGATCTGCCTCAACTCCGTTTCAAAATGGAAAGCGAGAGTGCTTCCGAGCCTGGTCGACAGCCTTGAGGCAAACGGCAAGCTCCCGCCGTGCCTTACGATGTCGTTTGCATCCCTGTGCGAGTTCTATGCACGCGGAAAGATGACGGACGACGGCTTCTGCGGCACGAGAACGTGCGGAGACGCGGAGCTTTCCTACAAGATCTCCGACGACCGCGCGGTGATAGATTTCTTTGCGGAAAACGCGTGCCGAGATGATATCGTGCGACTTTTCGCCGCGAAAAAAGAGTTCTGGGGACGCGACCTTTCCGAGATCCCCGAGTTCGTCGAAAAGGCGGAAGAGATGCTCGCTCTCATCAGACGCGAGGGAACGCTTGCGGCCATGACGCACGCCGTCAGTGAGTCCGAAAGCAAATAAAGTTACTGTATTACTTGGAGAACACAATGAAATTCGTTAAAATATCACCTGCGGACAACGTAGCCGTTGCTCTTCTGCCGCTCAGTGCGGGCGAGGAGGCTCTCGGCGTTACGCTGAAGTGCGATATTCCCGCGGGACACAAGTTTGCGCTGACCGATATCAAATGCGGCGAGCGCGTTATGAAATACGGCGCACCGATCGGCAGCGCGACGTGCGATATCGCTCCCGGAGAATGGGTGCACACGCACAATGTTAAGACCGGACTTGACGGAATACTCGAGTATAAATATGAGCCGTGCGAGATCCCCGAAAAAGAGGGAAAGTGCGTAAACTTCAAAGGCTTCCGCCGCAAGAACGGCAAGGTCGGAATCCGTAACGAGATCTGGATCATCCCCACAGTCGGCTGCGTAAACTCTCCCGCAGAGATCATCGCCGAGAGAGCGCGTGAGTTCGTCTCGGGCTCCGTCGACGGAGTATTTGCGCTGACACATCCCTTCGGATGCTCACAGCTCGGCGGCGACCACCGCAATACACAGCTCGCACTCGCGGGACTTGTGCATCATCCGAACGCGGGCGGCGTGCTCGTGCTCGGCCTCGGATGCGAGAACAACAATCTCGACGAATTTTGCCGCGTGCTCGGCGATGTCGACCCCGAGAGAGTTAAATTCTTAAACTGTCAGGACGTGTCCGACGAGATCGAGGAGGGACTCGAGATCGTTCGTGAGCTCTGCGAGCGTGCCGCGCTCGACGAGAGAAGCGACGTTCCCTCGTCCGAGCTTATAGTAGGCCTCAAATGCGGCGGCTCCGACGGATTTTCGGGAATCACCGCAAACCCCACGGTCGGCGTTTTCTCCGATATGCTCGTCTACGGCGGCGGTACCGCGATCCTCACAGAGGTTCCCGAGATGTTCGGCGCGGAGACGCTCCTCATGGAGCGCGCTGAGTCGCGCGAGGTGTTCGACAATACTGTCGACCTTATAAATAACTTCAAAGAATACTTCATGCGCTACGGCCAGGTCGTTTATGAGAACCCCTCTCCCGGAAATAAGAAGGGCGGCATCACGACGCTCGAGGACAAGTCGCTCGGTTGCACGCAGAAGTGCGGAAGTGCCGCTGTCCGCGCCGTCATGAGCTACGGCGAGAGAGCAAGCGTCAAGGGACTGAACCTCCTTTCCGCACCCGGTAACGACCTTGTCGCATCCACGGCACTTGCCGTGTCGGGCGCACATCTCGTGCTCTTTACGACCGGACGCGGAACTCCGTTCGGTTGTCCCGTTCCGACCGTCAAGATCTCATCAAATACCCCCCTCGCCGAGAAGAAGCCCACGTGGATCGACTTCGACGCGGGAGTCGTATGCGAGAGCGGCGACATCGCGTCGTGCGGCTCGGATCTGTTTGACTACGTCATCTCCCTTGCGTCGGGCGAGACATATACGAACAACGAAAAGTACGGCATGAAAGGTATCTCCATATTCAAGGACGGAGTCACACTTTAAGACGATGAGAACACTTATTGATAACGTGCGCCTCGTGACGCGTGACGGCGTGACGGACGGCGCGGCAGTAGTCATCGCGGACGATAAGATCGAGCGAGTGTTCGACGCCGACACACCGCGTGACGCTTCATGCGATATTATCGTCGACGGTGAGGGAAACTATCTCTCTGCGGGATTTATCGATATTCACGTGCACGGCGGCGGTGGTCACGATTTCATGGACGCGACCGAGGAAGCATTCCGCGGTGCGCTTGCGGCGCATATGAAGCACGGCACGACCTCTTGCGTCCCGACGACGCTAACGGCAGAGCAGAGTGAGCTGTGCGAGGTGTTTGAAACATCCCGCAGAGTCAAAGCGTCCGGCGACGCCGCTCGCCTGCCGGAGATACTCGGACTTCACCTGGAGGGACCGTTTGTCGCGCCGGAGCAGGCGGGAGCGCAGGACCCGAAATATATCCGCGTTCCGAGCGACGGCACGTGGCGCGATATCGTGCGTGAGGCAGACGGTGAGCTTCGCATCTGGACGGTGGCACCCGAGCTTGACGGAGCGGATGAAATGTGCGCGGAGTTGCGCGACAGCGGAATAATATTCTCCGCAGGACACAGCAGTGCGCGTTATTCGGACGTTGTTCGCGCGTTTGACGCGGGATATACTATGGCGACGCATCTTTACAGCAGTATGTCGACGATAATCCGTGAAAACGGATATCGCGTGTCCGGCCTTTTGGAGGCGGCTCTTCTCCATGACGAGCTTGCCGCAGAGGTCATCGCCGACGGACTTCACCTGCCGCCGGAGCTTCTTCGACTGATAGTCAAGACAAAGGGCACAGATCGCATAGTGCTCGTCACGGACGCAATGCGCGGCGCGGCAATGCCCGACGGAAAATATCTCCTCGGAAGCCTCAAGCGCGGACAGGAAGTTTCGGTCTTCGACGGTATCGCGCATATGCCCGACGGCATCTCCTTTGCGGGAAGCGTGTGCACGGCTGATCGCCTCATTCGCACGATGACAAAGAAAGCGGGAGTCTCGCTTTCGGACGCCGTCGTTATGCTGACGGAGAACCCCGCCCGCGAGATCGGAGTCGACTCTCGCAAGGGTAAAGTCGTCGCGGGCTACGACGCGGACTTTGTGCTCTTCGACGAGGATATAAACGTGCGCGGTGTCTGGTGCCGCGGCACACGTACTGTTTAAACCGAATAAGAGCTTGCTTTTCGCGCCGTGTCGAAAGATCGTCACGCGTCGATGGCAAGCTCTTTTTTTATATAAAAGTATACTTTTCGGAAAGCACCTAAAAGAAGCGAAAACTGTAATATTTTACTTGAAATATCGCCTTTTGCGTGATATAATCTCTTTGTGATAATAAAAAAGTGCCTTACAAAAAAGTATACTTTATTGTAAGGTGCGCGGGAGGAAATAATGTCGGGTAAATCCGAGCGCATGCCTTTTTTGTCGATAACAGTGCCGATCTACAACGCCGAAAAATATATAAAACGCTGTATCCGCTCGATCTTGTCGCAGAGCTTTGAGGATTTTGAGCTCATTTTGATAGACGACGGCTCGAGCGACCGCTCGGGAGAGCTTTGCCTTGCGCTTACCGACGGTGACGACAGAGTCAGATATGAAAAGATCGAAAACGGAGGCTCGTATCACGCGAGGCTACTCGGCGCGGAGAAGTCTCGCGGAGAATATCTCATGTTTTGCGACGCCGACGATTTTTATCTCCCCGACGCTTTTGCGAAAGTCCGAGATATCCTCATCGAAAACGCCGTCTCGCTTTTACAGTTCGGCACCGTTAAAAAGTATAATCACCTCACCGCCCGCCGCCCGTGCACTTCGTCCGTGCTGAACGTTTCCGAGAACGATTTTGCGAAAAACGAGTACCCGCGCCTTGTTTGCAGTACATGGGACGGAGCACACCTCACCACCTGCGTGATAGACAAAGTTTACAAAAACAGTCTCGCGCGGAAGTTGCCCGCATCAAATGGCGCACCGCGCGTTTTCTGGGGCGAAGACCTTATAATGAATCTTCATATGCTCGAAAACTGCGACAGCGCGATGTTTGTCCCGGAGATATGCTACTGCTATTGCCAAAACGGCGGCACAAAGCACTTTTCAAAAGACACTATGCGCGACCTTGACACGATAAAGCGTTATCAGCTCGAGTTCTTCGGGAGATGTGAAGACACGCGGCGCGACGAGATCGAAAGACGGCTGTTTTCGGAGGTCGCCGGCTGGCTGTTTTTCTACGTCCGTGAGGCGTGCGAAGTGCTCGACTCGACCGAAGTCGGCAAGCTTATAAAAGAATCTCTCGAAAGAGAACGCTTCGTGCTCGCGCGGGACTATTTTCTCTCGCACACCGAAGAAAACTGGGAGGCTGCGGAGCTTCTTCGTCGCGGCGACGCGGAGGAGTATATCCGTCATGCCGAGCTATACCGCGAAAACATCGGATTTTCGGAAAAACTCAAATCTCTTCTCCGACGAATATACGCCGCGATCTGACCACTGCTCCGCTTTAGTGAATTAAAGCGTTTTCGCGAGAATATTTTTTGAAAGAAGCCTTTATAATGTCGGCGAAATATGGTACAATATAATATATT
>CAYWTG010000008.1:0-20169 GCA_964461155.1 uncultured Ruminococcus sp. | reverse complement strand
CTACATAAGCTTGCAACGACGGGAGACGTCGGACACTTGTGGTTTCTTCCTGCGATTTTTCTTGTTTTTATAATCTCGGAGATACTGCTCGAAATATTCGAGCGGCTTCCGCTTTGCAAGAAGATTCCCGATATATGCTTCGCCGTAGCCTCGTTTTTACTTTATCTGGGGGGGGACCGTATCGCATTCGGGTATATACCGATTCTTAATGCTTTTCATTATATGCTGTATTTTGCCGGAGGCTACTTCGTGTGCTTGAAAAAAGCATTTTTTGAAAGGCTATACGCCGTGCGATCGGTAAAGCTTTGCCTGCTTGCAGTGAATGTTAGCATGGCGGTGATATTTGCCACGCACGATCAGCCGTCTGTTAAGTTAGAGCTTTTGGTTAAAGCTTTGACGATCTTAAATATATTTGAAATTATGCCGAATAAAAGCTGTACTTTTCTCGAAAAAGCGGACAAAAACAGCTTTGGCGTATATCTGTTTCACTCGCCGCTCGTCTACATTACATATTCCCTCATCTCGAATGCGTCGCCGTTTCTCGTGGTGTTTGTAAATCTCATAGTATTCGGGGCGGTTGCGTATTTGCTTGCGGAGCTTGTGCGAAAAACGAAACTTAAATTTCTAATCGGAGAATGAGCGATGGATTTACTCAGGCGAATAGAGTGGAGAATTTATAAAGAGGCGCGGAGAGCGCGACTTCAAAATCGCACCCCGACGATAATCGCCTCGAACTGTATCGGAACATTTATATATTACGATATGAAGCTTCGCTTTAATTCTCCGACGATAAATCTCAGTTTTGATATGAATGATTACGTGCGATTTTTGGAACGCTTACCGTACTATTTGGAACAGTCTCCGATTCAGACGAAAGACAAAAGATTTTCGTACCCCTGTGCCATGATAGGCGATGTTGAGGTGAGATTTAATCACTACGCCACTTTTGAAGAGGCTGTCGCAAAGTGGGAGGAGCGCAAACGCAGGGTCGATTTTGACAATCTCTATGTAATCGGTATTGACGGCGACGGCTGTACGTATGAGAGCCTTGTTAAATTTGATGCGCTTCCGTATGAGCACAAGGTGATATTTACACATAAACCGTATCCCGAGATAAAGTCGGCGTTTTATCTGCCGGGTTTTGAAAAAGATGGCGAGATTTTGCGTGCTACGGATTTTACCGATACTTACCGCATTCGCAGATATACCGACGCTTTTGACTATGTGTCGTTTTTGAATGCCCGCTGAGGAGGTGTGATATGCCGATACCGAAAGTGATCCACTATTGTTGGGTAGGAGGAAACCCGAAACCGAGCTCGGTGCAGTATTGCATAGACAGTTGGAGACGCGTTTGCCCCGACTATGAGATAGTTGAGTGGAACGAAACAAACTACGATTTTACCAAAAACAGATATATGAAAGAGGCATACGAGGCCGAAAAATGGGGGTTTGTTCCCGATTATGCAAGACTCGACATCATATATGAGCACGGTGGTATATATCTTGATACCGACGTGGAACTGCTTAAACCCTTTGACTCCCTCCTCGAAAATGACGCTTTTGCGGGATTTGAAAATACAGGCGACGGCGAGTATTTTGTAAATTTCGGACAGGGCTTCGGTGCTGCCTCGAAAAACGACATAATCAAATGCGCCCGAGATATGTACGACGATATGTCGTTTATAAATCCCGAGGGAACTCTGTCATTGTTGGCGTCGCCGTATTACACCACGAAATGTCTCGACAGCTTCGGCCTTGTCAGAGAAGATCGAGATCAAGCTCTCGGAAAATTTGCGATATATGCTTCGGATGTTTTGTGCCCGAAATGTTTTCGAACAGGAAAAACGCGAAAAAGTTCCCGCACGGTGTCGATACACCACTTTGAAGCATCGTGGGTAGATGAAAAGATAAAGCGCGATATGGCGCACTGCCAAAAGATGAAGAAAATATTCGGTGAGCACCTTGGAGCGTTTTTGCTGTATGTAGAAAGCGTATTTCAAAAATATACGTTGCGTCAGCTGATATCGAGAATCTTGCGTCTTTTAAAGCGGCGAATCATAAGAATCAAAGATGCACTTCCGTTTTACGTCGGCCTTGTGAAACTGCGCTTGGTGCGAAAAGGAAAAAATACCGAGGTGATTTTAGATACATCGCTTGGAAGCGATAACTCCGGCGATTTTATAATCATGGAAAGATGCTCGTCTTTCCTTAACGGAGCAGATCGGATGAGCCGTGTTCCCACGCACAGTTTGCCGACAAAAGAAGAGAGAACGCTTTTGCGTCAGGCGTCCGAAAAGATCCTTTGCGGTACAAACATCTTGTCGGGTCATATCAGATGGTACGGGCTTTGGAAATTAAGTTCCGATGTGTCGTGCTATCGAAACACGAGACTTTTCGGAGTGGGATTTGATTCCGAAAACGAATGCTTTGACTTTTATACAAAGCACCTTATGAGAGGGATGCTGTGCAAAAACGGATATCACTCGGTAAGAGACAGTTTTTCGGAGAAAATGCTCAAAAAAATGGGCGTCGAAAATGTGCTGAACACCGGATGTCCGACAATGTGGTGTTTGACTCCCGAGCATTGTGAGAAGATATCTGAGACAAAAGGGAAAAATGTCATCTGTACTGTGACCGATTACTGCCGCGACGATGTGCATGATGCCGATATGCTTTCGATTCTTGCTGAAAGCTATGATAAAGTTTATCTCTGGCTTCAGGGACGGGGTGACCGGGAGTATGTCGAGAATCTCGGCTTTGCCGACAAGGTCATATTCGTCGGCTCGTCACTCGATGAATACAAAAAAGTTCTTAAAGAGCGTGACCTTGACTATGTCGGAACACGCCTTCATGCGGGAATCTATGCACTTTCAGAGGGTCACCGTGCACTCGTTATATCCGTTGATAATCGCGCGAAATGCATCTCTGCGGACACAGGCTTGCCAACGCTCTCACGTGACTTTGTTTCCGTTTTGTTGCGAGAAAAAATTTACGGCGAAATAAGAACAGAGCTCACTTTGCCGTGGGACAATATCAAAAAGTTCCTGAGTGGGATCGATTACGGAAGAGGATAATTAATGAAAGCAAAAAGGTATTTTGTAAGACTGTATGAGAGCATTTACAGCACAGGTCTCGTAATGGGCACACTATATCGTATCAAAAACCGTCACAGCAGACTTAATATTATGAATTCCGACAAAACGATAGACTTCATAATCAAAAATGAAGTCTCGGTATCGCGCTTCGGAGAGGGTGAGCTCGAGCTGATATTGCAGGAAGGGCATGATTTGGGCTTCCAAAAGCATGACAGTGAGCTTTCAAAACGGCTTGAAGAGGTGCTCTGTAAAAAAATGGAAATTGCTTGATCTGCCTTCCGTATGCTTTTAATTCGATATACGGGAGAACGAAGCATTCGCGCCTGTTTTGGTATAGCTGGGGAAGGAGCGATAACAAGTACAAGCTTACGTTCGATATGATTAAAGCTTCTCGGACAGAAGGACGGGTCTTCGGAGACACGCAGATTTCCAGACCGTATATAGCATATAAAAATGCATCACGCCATGCGACGCATATTTTTGCAAAGCTCAAGCTCTTGTGGCAGAATAAGAACCTGCTGTTTGTCGAGGGAGAGCAGACACGACTTGGTGTTGGTAACGATTTGTTTTCAAACGCCCGTTCAGTAAAACGGATCATATGTCCGGCTATAAATGCTTTTTCTTCATACGAGAGAATACTTGAAGCTGTAAAAGAACATTGGAACGGCGAACTTGTTTTGCTTGCTCTCGGACCGTGTGCCACCGTGCTCGCGTCGGACCTGACGGAGGCGGGAATACGTGCGATCGATATCGGTCACGTTGATATTGAATATGAGTGGTTTTTATCCGGAGCAAAAGGGCATGACAAGATTGACGGAAAATTCACAAACGAAGCCGACGGCGGAAATGTTGTGACTGAAAACTTAAATGAAGAATATTTAAAACAGATTATTTCGCGTGTAGGGCTTTGATCTGAGTTTTACATTGAGAATGATGAAAACAAAATGCTGTCGCGCCGAGCATAAAACGGCGTATGAAACGGAGTTTCCATGCATAGCAAAACGAGAACACAATATTCCATATTAAACATAATGACCGGCATCGGGGGATTTATTCTCAATACGATCCTCGGATTTGTTTGTCGAATTATATTCGTTAGATGTCTGTCGGCGGATTATCTCGGCGTAAACGGACTTTTTACAAATATTTTGTCCATGCTTTCGCTTGCGGAGCTCGGAGTCGGAAGTGCAATAGTATTTGCGCTCTACAAGCCGCTCGCCGAAAACGACGAGGAAAAGATCGCTTCGCTTATGAAAATGTATTCAAAAGCGTACAGGGCGATCGGCACGCTGATAGCGACGGTCGGGCTTCTCCTTATGCCGTTTATAGGTTTTATCATAAAAGAACAGCCGAATATATCCGAGAGCATATATTTGCTTTATGCGATCAATTTGTTTAATACGGCAAGCAGCTATTTCTTCAGCTACAGAATATCGCTCCTCATTGCATCGCAGAGAAATTACATAGTTAGCGGAATAAACTACATCGTTACAATTATTCAAAGCGGTGTTCAGATGGTGTTTTTGCTCGTATTCCGAAATTATGTTGGATATTTGCTCATACAAACGGCGGCGACTCTTATATATAATCTGATAATTACAAGAGTTGCCGTAAAGCAGTTTCCGTTTATCGCAAATAAAAAAGCGAAACCGCTTGAAAAAGAGGAAAAACGCAAGCTTTTTGCAAATGTGCGCGATCTTATGTTCTATAAGGTGTCCGGAGCTCTTGTTAACTGTACGGACAATATTTTGATCACGTTTTTTAACGGACTTACAACAACCGGAATCGCTTCAAACTATACACTTCTCGTAAATACGCTGAATTCGATATTAAATCAAATATTCAGCGGACTTACGGCAAGTATCGGCAATCACAACGCAAGCGAGTCCGCCGAAAAACAGTATGAGATGTTCAGCTTTTTAAATATGATGAATTTTTGGTTTTTCGGTTGGGCGGCTCTCGGAATACTGTTTTGCTCATCTGATCTTGTGAGATTGCTTTTCGGTAAGAGTTATGTTCTGCCGTTAGAAATACCGCTTGTTCTGTCTTTGAATTTCTACACATTCGGTGTGGTCAGTGTTATCGGAACATATAAGGATACACTTGGCCTGTTCCACTATGGGCGATATATACAGCTGATTACCGGGCTTCTTAATATAGTACTTTCGATCATTCTCGGCAAGATCTGGGGAGTGTTCGGAATCTTTGCGGCAACGGTGATCTCACGTATGTGCACGCATCTTTGGTATACGCCGTATGCGGTATTCCGCTACGGATTTAAGAAAAGCGTCGGCTTGTATTGGAGACGTTATGCTTTTTACCTCTTGCTTCTCGGAGTCGCCGGTCTGTTGTGCAGCATCGTGTTCGGCTTTATTCCAAAAGTCGGAATCGGATGGGTTTTGCTTAAAATACTCATATGCAGCCTCATAGTCAACGCCGTATTTATTCTCGGATTACATAAAAGTTCGGAGTTTGTGAAATTTAAAACCTGCATTGCTTCGGTTTTTAAAAGATTTTCTCGAAGCTGAGCAGAGAACGATGATAATTATTGATATTTCTCCCCCGGAGGTGCACGATGACTGAAATTGAAAAAATATTTTTGCGTGCCCTTGCGGCGGGGATCCATGGGCGCGGGGGCGCGACGGGGCTTTGCGATGAGCTTTGGCGCGACGGGGCGTTTGATGAAGTGATGTCGCTTGCCGCGCACCACAAGGTCTTGCCGCTCGTCTTCGACACGCTGTGCGCCGATGCGGAGCGTCACACGGCGCGTGCGGACGACGAGTCGTTTTCGCGCGTCAGACGTCGTGCACTGAGGCAGGTTATGTGCCAGACCGTGCAGAGTGAGGAGTTTCTCGCGTTGCTTGACAAGTTTGAAAATGCCGCGCTCAAACCGCTTGTCGTCAAGGGGATCGTGTGCAGGCAGCTTTATCCGAGCGGGGACTTGCGGCCGTCGGCCGACGAGGACATCCTCGTTTCGCCGTCGGAGCTCGACGCGTGCCGTGCGCTTCTCGAGTCGGAGGGATTTACCACCTGCGACGGCGCACAGCTTTTCGAGCAGACCTATTCGCGAAAAACCGGCACGCTCCGAATCGAGCTTCACACGTCGCTTTTTCCGCCGGACTCCACCGCATACGGTGAGCTGAACCGATATTTCGCAGACGCGCACGAGCGAGCGCAGACCGTCTCGGTCGTGACGCAAGGCTTGCCGCACACGGTGCACACGCTTGGTTGCAGCGAGCATATGCTGTATCTCATACTTCACGCCTACAAGCATTTCGTCCACAGCGGCTTCGGCATCAGACAGCTTTGCGACATCACGCTCTTCGCGGAGCATTTCGACGGCGAGATCGACTACGCTTTCGTGGCGGCGGCCTGCCGTGAGCTTTCGGCGGATTATTTTGCGGCGGCACTGTTCACCCTTTGCGCGGACTGCCTCGCGCTCGAGCCGAAAGTGTCGCAGAGCATTTTACCTCATTTCGGCGGGCGCGTCGAGTTTGACTCGCTCCTCTGCGACATACTCGCCTCGGGCATATACGGAAACTCGGAAGAGAGCCGCCTGCACAGCGGGAATATGACCCTTGACGCCGTCGAGAGTGAGAAAAGCGGCAGGAGCGCAAGGGCACGCCATCTGCGCCTGTCCGCGCTGTTTCCGCCGATAGAGCGCATCAGGGAGCGATACCCGTACCTGAAGCGTCGGCCGTATTTGCTTTTTGCGGCGTACATCGAGCGTGCCGTTTCATACTTAAAACGAGTTTCGCATCCGTTCGAGAGCGCGGAGATAGGCTCACGCCGTGTGGAACTTTTGAGAGAATACAAGATCATAGATCGGGAGGAACAAAGGTGAACGAAGATAAACAAAGGAGGATGCTTCTTGTGGCAAACGTGTCGCGAGAGCATATCCGCAAGTTTCATATTCCGTTTATCAATTATATGAGACAGCACGCGTGGCGCGTCGACGTCGCCTGCCGACTTGACGAGCCGATCCCCGAGTGCGACAGTGCCTTCGATCTGCCATGCGACCGAAATCCGTTTCGCGCGAAGCTTTGGAAAACGGCGCACGTTCTTCGGGACATAATCGTCCGAGGTGAGTATGACGTTATCGTGTGCAACACTTTGACGGGTTCGATAATAACCCGCCTGGCGCGTTATATAATGGGTCAGACCCCGCCTATCATCTATATTAACCACGGGCTCCACTATTTTAAGGGCGCGCCGCTCCACCGATGGATTTTGGGATATCCCGTCGAGCGTCTGCTCGCGCCGCTTTGCGACGTGTTCGTCGCGATAAACGACGAGGACTTCGATATGGCAAAACGCACGCTTCGAGTCGGACGAATCGAAAAGCTTGACGGCATCGGCGTGGAGCTTGACAGATTTTCCGGCGTCACTCTGTCGGCGGATGAGCGTGACGAGATAAGGAAAAGCCTCGGCTTTTCAAGCGACGACACCGTTGTCGTGTACACCGCCGAGATCAACCGAAATAAGAATCAAAAGATGCTCCTGCGCGTCATGCGTGAGCTGACGAAGACACTGCCCACGGCGCGACTGCTTTTAGTCGGTCCCGAGCACGACGGCGGAAAGCTTCGCCGCCTTGCCGAGAAGATGAAGCTCTCGGAAAGCGTGGTATTCGCCGGCTGGAGAAGCGACGTGCCGCGCGTGCTTGCCGCTTCGGATCTTTACGCCGCCTCAAGCCTCTCAGAGGGACTCCCCGTAAATCTGCTCGAAGCCATGGCAGCTTCACTTCCCGTCACGGCCGTGCAAAATCGCGGTCACTCGGCACTCATTCGCGACGGCGAGAACGGATATATCGTCGACCGACGCGACGCGCGCACCATGGCCGAACGGCTCGAGATGCTCGCTCGTGATAAGGCAGAGCGAGAGCGGATTTCCGACGCGGCAAGGCGCGATATCGCACGATACGACATCAACGCCGTAATGCGCGAGGAGGAGCGGATCGTGTGCTCCGCCATGGGTAACAAAGTGTGAAAAACGGCACGCAGAAACGGTCATAAATTTTTACCTCATTTTTAGGCGAAAATTTCCTTTTTCGTATTGACACGGAAAATCCTTTGAGATATAATATATCTGTACAAGTATTTTTGAGTCGGTGTCGACATCGGCTCGGGGGAGAGCTATGGAGCATAATTTGCGAATCGTTTCGCCCGAGACGGCAGAGGCTTTGCTTGAGCTTCTTGACGACGCCGAGGCACTTCCGCTGACCGTCAGCGGGAACAGCATGACACCGTTCCTCGTGCATGAGAGAGACATCGTTTATCTCTCGCGTGTGGCGGGACGCCTGCGACGCGGAGACATCGCGCTCTACAGACGCAGTAGCGGCAGATTTGTTCTGCACAGGGTCATCGGAGTTTGTGACGGCGAGTACGTCATGCTCGGTGACGCACAGACGAAAGTCGAGCGCGGCATTGCCGAGTCACAGATCTGCGCCAAGGCCGTGGCCGCTTTGAGAAACGGTCGCCTGATTCGCGAGGGAGATCTCACATGGCGATTCTTCGCCCGCGTGTGGACTCGTGTCGTCCCGCTTCGTGCGATGCTTGTTCGAGCATATTCATTTGTAAAACGCCGCTGCAGCGGTAGAGGAGATATATGAAGCTAAGTGATCGATTCATCATGCGAACGGTCGCCGACGAGAGTATCCTGATACCGATCGGCGACGCGGCATTGTCCGTCAAAGGACTCATCGTTTTGTCCGAAAGCGGCGCACTGCTTTGCGAGAAGCTCAAAAACGGCGCGGAGAGAGACGAGCTCGTCTCGACTCTGCTTGACGAATACGACGTGTCACCCGATGAGGCGGCGCGCGATACCGACGAGTTCCTCTCGAGCCTGAGAGACCACGGTATGATAGTCGAGGAGTGAAAAAGGTGAAAAACGGCAGAAGAAAACTCAGCCGCACGGCAACGCGCCGCGTCACGCTTTCGATCGTCCTCGTCGTACTCACCCTCGCGGCACTTGTCGCAGTCATCGTCATCTCAAATCGCGCTCGCACGTCGGACACACCGCAGAGCACGCCTGCAGAGTCGACGAGCACGGCACCGTTGCCCGAGAAAGAAGAACTCACATTCCCGATGCAGCTTGAAAACGGCGCGCTCGAGCTTGTCGCCCTGTTCCGCTACGACGGAGCAAATCCCGATGCCTCGCTCGCGTCGGGGCAAAACGTCGCCGCGCTCGAAGTGAAGAACACGTCGGGACTGTATATCACAAAAGCTCACGTCGAAGTCGAGCTTGTCGGCTCAAAGAAGATCGCTTTCGAGATCTCCGAGCTTCCGAACGAAAAAAGCGTCCTCGTCTTTTCAAGCGTGAACGCCGAGCTTGCCGCAGATGAGTTCTGCACCGAGGCTGTCGCGACGATAAGCTTCGGCGGCGCGGAAAACGCTGTCGACGAGCGTATATCCGTCACGGTGAGCGGCAATGTGGTGACGCTTCAAAATCTCGGCGCGACGCCGCTTGAGAACATATCGGTATATTGCCACGACGTACTCGAAGAGAGGTACTTCGGCGGCGTATCACATAAATATAAAGTAAATACTCTGCCGGCATACGGCACGTTCAGCCTCACGGCCGAGGACACGGTCTTCGGAGATGTAGCTGTCGTGCGTGTCACCGTCGGCGAAGAAGATAAAGGAGTACAAGAATGAAGAAATACGTAAAGCCCGAGCTTTTCTGCGAAAGCTTTGAGCTGGCGCAGCACATCGCAGCGTGCGCTTTTGACTCAAACGGTACGCAGGATTCTGTTGAGAAGTGTAGCTTTACAGGAGACAGCGGATTTGGTATAGTGAATGTATTTCAAAGCAAGCCAACTTGTGAAGCAAAAGGCGATGATTATTGCTATACCAACGGCTCAGGCGGCTTAATGAACCTCTTCAATTCCTAATGCCGTATAATCGATGCTTGACTGTGGCGGGAGTCACTTTTCGCATCGAGAGCGACATTTCGCTTTACGAAAACGAGGAGTTTCTGCCGTTCTTCACCGAACACGAGGACGCGGACGTTTGCGCACGATTCAAAAAAGTCGCCGCACTTCGCGCCGTGCCCGCAAATGCCGTGCGCGTCGAACGCCTTTACAGCGTCGAGCGCGATGGTGACACGTGGCGCAGGTATTTTCACGAAACGCCTGATCGCGCGGACTGCTACGCCGCAGCAAGTTGCGATACATCGCGCGGACTCGTCGAAGTCGAGTATCTCGAGCGCGGTGAGCAGTTCGTCTGCGAAGTCAAAAACAGCTTTTACCACATCGGCTTCGAGAGCTTCTTACTTCAACGCGGTATGCTCGTGCTCCACGCCTCCGCTGTCGACACATCCGTCGGCGGACTGCTCTTTTCGGGTCCGTCGGGCATCGGAAAATCGACTCAGGAAAAGCTCTGGTGCACGCTCGATGGCGCACGCCGCATAAACGGCGACCGCCCGATAATATCGCTCGATAACGGAGCCGTCACAGCCTACGGCTCACCTTACGCGGGCTCTTCAAAGGTTCACGTGAACGAAAGCGCGACTGTCCGCGCGGTGTTTTTCCTCAAAAAATCCGCCGAGTGTTCGTGCCGACGCCTTACGCCCTCCGAGGCGTTTCGCGCCATGTGGCCGATGATGACCGTACACAGCTTCGACGCCGATTTCGTCGACGCGGCAAGCGCGCTTTGCGTGGATCTCGCGTCGAGCCTTGCAGCATACGAGCTCTCCTGCACCCCGGACGAGCGTGCGCTCGAGCTCGTGCGAAACATCCTCTCACGAAAGGATAAAGTATGACAAAGCTCGAAAACGTCGCTAAATTCGGCCTGTCCGAGTATTTGGCGCAAAAGGCGATACATATGAAAGTGCCGCTCAGCGGAACATTTGAGCTGAGCCCGGTGTGCAACCTGTCGTGCCGAATGTGCTACGTGAGAAAAACAGAGCGCGAGATAGCCGCATCCCCGAGAGCTCCGCTCACGCTCGACACGTGGCGTCGCCTCGCACGCGAGGCAAAAGAGGCGGGCACGCTTTACTTACTCCTCACAGGCGGCGAACCGCTCCTGTGGCCGGATTTTGAAACGCTGTACACCGAGCTGTGCGACATGGGCTTTCTCGTCTCCGTGAACACAAACGGCACGCTCATCGACAGCAGATGGATCAAGGTTTTCCGCGATCACCCGCCGTACAGAATAAACATCACGCTTTACGGCGCGTCGAACGACACCTACCGCCGACTTTGCTCGGTCGACGGTGTCTTCGAGAAGGTTTGCAGTGCCGTGCGCGAGCTGAAAGCGGCGGATATCCCGCTGAAGCTGAACTGCTCGCTGACTCCGCATAACGAATGCGACCTCGAGTGGATCGTCGACTTCGCCCGAAGCGAGGGCGTAAAGCTGACGACGGCGACATATATGTTCCCGCCCGTCCGACGCGACGCGACGAAAACAGGCGTGAACGACCGCTTTACCCCCGAAGAAAGCGCGAGAAATCTTCTCAGATATCTCGGACGCGACCGAGGGAGCGAGGCGTTCAAGCGGTACATAAACGGTATCGTGAACGGCTGCGTCGACCCGCCGGGGCTTGACGAGAGCTGTACCGACCCCGTCGACGGCAAGATCCGCTGTCGCGCGGGCAGAGCGTCGTTTTGGATAACATGGGACGGCATGATGACCCCGTGCGGCATGATGCCCGAGCCGAAAACCGACGTCGTTCAAAGCGCATTCGCCGACGCGTGGCAAAAGACCGTCGAAAAGGCGGCCGCGCTTCGACTGAGCGGAGTTTGCACCGATTGCCCGAACGCGGGCATCTGCCACCCGTGCGCCGCCATCGCATACGCAGAGACGGGAAGCACGGAGAAAATTCCCGAGTATATGTGTAAAGTGTCGCGAGAGCTTTTGCGTCTGGCGCGCGAGATACACGAAAACTGAGCGAAAAAACACGGATGAGCCACGCGCCGCCGTAGAATATAAAGAAAATTACCGTGGAGGTAAAATAAATATGAACATCATGAAGCGATCCCTTTCAGTGCTCCTGACGCTGTGTATGCTCGTCGGTATGCTCGTACCGAGCGCATTCGCCGCGGACACAAGAGCTGCAGGCACGAATACTGCCACCGGCACGACAAGCGGAAATCCGTTCGTCAAGGGCACGGCCGGCAGCAACAGCTTCCGCATACCCGCGCTCGTCACGCTTTCCGACGGCACGATGGTCGCGGCGGCCGACGCACGCTGGAACAGCCCATACGACGGCGGCGGAAACGACACCCTCGTCGCCCGCTCGACCGACGACGGTGCAACGTGGAGCTGGTCGTTTGCAAACTACTTCGGCGACAACGGCGACACGTATAACGCGGATTCGACTTGCTTTATCGACCCCGCACTCGCCGTTGACGAAAACGACAACATTTATATGCTCGTCGACCTCTATCCGTACGGCGTCGCGCTGAACGGAGAAGGCAACACTCAGCCCGTAACGACTAAGGGCTTTAACTCCGAGGGAAAACTTCTTCTCGCGGAAAAAGACAGCACGAACTATAACTACTACCTCGACAACGGCAGAATATATTCCGCAGACGACGGCAGTGCCGTTTCGGGATATACCGTTGACGAGTACTTCAACATCACAGGCAACGGCACAAGCTCGAACCTCTTCTTTAAGGACTCTCCGTATAAGGTTGTCCGCACGGGATATCTGTATCTCACAAAGTCGACGGACAAGGGCGAGACATGGTCTGCGCCGAAGCTTCTCGATCTCAAGACATCGTCCGAGATGGTCTGCCTCGCAGCTCCCGGTCGCGGCCTTGTTACCGAGAACGGCACTGTGGTCTTCCCCGTTTACAGCTACAACGGCCCGACAGAGTCACAGAAGATGAGCTTCATCTCGTCGGCCGACGGCGAAAACTGGACAAGAAGCGGAAGCTTCACGGGCGCAACATGGTCTTCCGAGTCCGCCGTAGTCGAGCTTTCCGACGGCACGCTCCGCTTCTTCTATCGTAACGGCACATCGCGTCTCTGCTATGTCGACTTCAAAGACAACGCGTGGGGCAGTGCTGTGAACACAGGCATCGCGACAAACTCCAACACGCAGATCTCCGCGATCAAGTACAGCCGTCCTTACGAGGGCAAAGAGGCGATCTTCGTCTCCTGCCCGACAGGCAAAAACTCCAACGGCTCAAGCCGAAGTGCCGCAAGTGAACGTCTCAACGGTAAGATCTTCGCGTTCACCGTGGGAGATAACAACGCGCTCGAAAAGGTCGGCGAAGTCGCCGTAACGACAAACGACGCGCAGTTTATGTACTCCTGCCTCACAGAGAGAACAGACGGCGCGATCTCGATCCTCTACGAAAACGGCGAGTCTGCGTGGGAAGTGGACGGCTACTACACGATGGACTTTAAGACCTACGGCACAGACGACTTCGGCCTCAAATTCGACCTGACAAACAACGCGCCCGTATCGCCCGACAACTCGAACGGCGAGAACAGCGAGAATAACGAAACCGGCGATACGCCCCTCGCGCTCCCCGAAAACTTCACCACCGCGGCGGCTACAGGCTCTGCCGTGCAGTGGACGCTTGTGGAGAACGGTGCAAGCGGTATCGTAAGCGGCAAGGAGTATGTTATTGCGTCCGGTAAAGAAGATGGAACCGTATATCTTCTCAAGAACGATGGCTCGGCTGTAAAGTCCGAAGTTACTGGCGTAGGTAACAATGTTCGCATTGAGAAAGCTATTGATGATAGTTGCGTATTTACTATTACCGAGAGTGGTAGTAGCTATACTATAAAGGGTAGCGACAATAAGTACCTGTATCCTTATTACAATAGTAGTTGGAATTGCGGCATTAAATCAAGCTCCGACGCTCAAAACATAACCATAGATGGAACATCCTCCGTTAAGATATCTTACAGTGGTGATCTTTCCAGTAGTACTGCTTATATAACATATAACAATAATTTTAGTGCGTCGAGGTATTCCGTTTTCGCCTCCCCCCTCTACCTCTTCACCAAAACAAACGCATTCACAATCTCCCTCGAGAACTTCAACGCTCTCATCAACTCTGTCCCCACGGCGCAGGGCAACTACACCGATGCGACATGGAGCAGATTTGAGACTGCACTCAACGCCGCAAAGGCTCTTCAGTCTATCCCTCTGACCTACAACACCGAAGCCGAAGCTGCATCTGCTGTCGAAGAGCTCAACACGGCGGCGCAGGAGCTTTACGATGCTTGGCAGAAGCTCGAAACGGTCAAGACCGTCAACATCACGATAAACTACGTCAGCGGCGGCAAGACCGTTAAGACCGAGACAAAGAGCGTCGTCGAGAACGCTTCTTCCGTAGAGATCGGCAAGAAGATCACCGACGGCATCAACAACTACAGCATAAACGACTCGCAGGTCACCGACGGCAAGCTCACGCTGACAAACGGCACGACGACCTACCGCGTCAACGTAACGCTCATCGAGGGCACGGAGATCACGATCAAGGAGCACGAGACAAAAGAGCTCACAGTCGATCTCGCGGACGGTCAGCGCGTCGAGTGGACAACAGCTGACGCATCCCACGTCGGCGTAGCGGGCAAATACGACGCCGCGGCAAAGAAGTACACAAACACCGGTGTTATCGCAGGATATAAAGTAACCGATACAGACGCCCCCGTCCTCGTAACCGGCACGGTATACAACGAAGACGGCTCGGTAGCAAGCGTAAATAAGTGGCTTGTTACGGTTGTGGAGGGTGACGCAGATACCAACACATCTTCATGTTATATCAAAATTGATGTTAAGCTCATTGAAAACTGCACAGTATACTATTCGATCAACGGCGGTGAGCTCATAAAGATCAATGGCACAGGCCTTCTCCTCGATAAGGAGACAACAGGACACTTCAACATTATGTTCTTTGCCGCTCCCGACGAGGGATATGCTCTGACATACATGGGTGTTACAAAATCCGGTGACCAGTACTACACGCTCTCCGACGGAAACGACGACGGAACAGGCTCGGGTGCATGGCCGTTTGTCAGCGCAAGTCAGACAACTATTCCGAAAAAAAACAATGGAGATTGGAACAGCGAAAGCAGTGACTGGAAAGTAGACAATGGAAGCAAGCATGGTTTCCGTTGGGCACTCGGTGAGGGTAACATGACTATCGATCAGATGAAGATCATGTTCTCTCAGGCAATCGCGCTCGGTTGTGACGGTGCTACGAACTTTACAAAGAACAGCACTGATGGCTTCGAGACAGAGGTTCGCTTCATCGCCGAGAAGCTTCCCGAGCTTCACAAGAAGCTTACCGGTATCACCCACGACGGCAAGTATTCTCAGTTTACCGACGGTATGACCGTCAGCATCGGTGACAAGCTCCACTACACGATCTATGTCTCCGTTCCCAAAATGGAGTACTCCCAGTCAGGTGAAATCACGTATTCGGATTTCATAGTCAGCGACGACAAGACCGGCGCAACTTGGACTGCAAGCTCGATAGGCAGTGAGACTGCCGCATCGCGGTTTTACTTCGGCAGTACAAGTAAGAATGTCACCTCGACAACTCTTACAAACTATGCCAATAATATCAAAACCGCTGCGAGAGCAAACGGAAGCATCGACCGCTTCACGTCCGACTCGTTCAGCTACACGAACGCCGCAGGCGAGAGCGTGACATACAACGCTTCGACATCGAATCTGTACGCTTTCCACACCGATATCGAAGTTACGAACGATAACTTCAACACGATCGTCGACAAGGACGGCGACATCATCAACACCGCAAGCCTTAAATATACTTACAAGTCGAACTACTCGTCGGGCTCTTACTCAGCCGAGTCCAAAGCGGTAGTCGAGGTCAAGCTCACAGCTCCCGAGTACGTTATCGACTTCGGTCTCCCCGTAAGCATCCCCATGGGCGAGAACGGCATCCTCGACGGTACGATAGAATCGGCTACCGCAAACTACGGTACGGTGACAAAGACCGAAAACGGCCTCGTTTACACACCGAACAAGATACTTCCCGCAACCGACTTTATCACGATCAAGTACACGAATGGACGCAACTACGGCGTGCGTATCTACCCCGCGACAAGCGTCTTCTATGAGGAAAGCTTCATAACAACGGCCGGTACTTGGGCTCATGTCGGCACGGAGACAAAGACCGCTCAGATGACCGAGAAGCTCGGCGAGCACAAGAACGTCTACGGCTTTGACCCCGTATACGCCGCAAACACCGACAGCTCCTACATCACAACACAGAACGGCGGCTCCGCGATCTTCACGTTCAAGGGCACGGGCTTCAAGCTCTACGCGAACAGCGACGCGAACACAGGCTGTGTCACCGTCTACAGCAAGGGCAACATCTCGAAGCTCTACATGATCGACACTCATCTCGAGGGCGGCACGACAGGTGCGACATCGGGTCAGAACACCGATGAAATGTACTATGGCCTGCCGATAATCTCCGAGACCGATCTCCCGTACGGCGAGTACGTCGTTCAGCTCAGACAGACCGGCACAAAGCCGCTCAACATCAGCGGTATCGAGATCCTCGGTGCGCTCGAGGACACCACGGTATACACTTCCGACCTCGAGGATAACCCCGAGTTCCACGAGATGCGCGACCACGTCCTCCACGCGATGAACGTTGAGAACGTCAACACGAGCGACTACATCTCGACAAACAACCGCGACGGCCTCGTTTCAAAGGTAGAAGACCTCGCAGGTCAGGTCTACAACGCGGCAGAGGGCGCAAACAGTGCGATCGTTATCGATTCCGGAAACGTGCTCACAGCAGGCACGGCACAGGATCTCCTCGATAACGGCCCGAAGAACGAGCTCTACCTCTACGCGGATCAGACCCTCACCTTTAAGGTCAAGACAGCTCGCGTAATGCAGCTCGGCATGAAGTCCCCCGTAAACGGCGCGACATTCACCGTGACTGTAAACGGCAAGGCGATCGACACGAAGAATATCAAGACCTCCGTCGAAATGTTCTACGCTCTCAACGCAAAGCCCGATAAGGAAACCGAGTATACCGTTACCGTCAGCGTAACGGCAGGTATGCTCTCCGTCACGGATCTCAAGATCTGCGACGACCCGAACGCTCAGTTCACTGAGCTGACCTCCGAGGACATAGAGAACGCTCTCTACATCGCATACGGCGTTGAGGACTTCGTAAACGCCGCAAGCGCGAAGGTCACCGTCAAGTACGTGAACATCTTCGGCCGCGAGCTCGGTCGCACGGCTCTGACGAAGTACTTCACAGATGAGAAGTTCATCACGATCGGCGCATCCGAGATCAGAAGCGGCGCACCCGCAGGAAAGCGCGCACTCAAGATCCTCCCGCTCATCGTCAGACCCGATGACGACGTTACGATCGTCGTACCCGTATTTTGATGACGCGAGTCTTCAAAAGATGAAATGATACTGTAACTTTGATATGCACCTCAGTAAGTTTATCGCTTTAGAGGTGCAAATCGTTTAATTGGCGTATTTTAGGAAATAACAGCCGTACTCACGGCGCGAAAAGCCGCGTCGCGACATGACAAAAAACACGTAATATACGTGAGAGTGAGGAGACAATCATGAGCTTTAAAAAGTTCGAATACAATCCCGTGCTCGGCGACAAGAGCACAGGCACGGTTTTCGATGCGTACACGTCGATCGACCGCGGCCGATATCGTATGGACTTCTCGTGGAGACCGCGCAAGGCGTGCGCCGTCACGTTCAGCGACGACGGCATTCACTGGGATGAGCCGCTGATAACTCTTGCAAACGACGAGAGCACGGGCTGGGAGGACGATCTGAACCGAAACTGCGTTCTCAAGGTCGACGGCGTTTATAAGATGTGGTACACGGGTCAGGCGCGCGGCCACAGCTACATCGGCTATGCCGAGAGCGACGACGGTATCACGTTCACCCGAAAGTGCGCCGAGCCGATACTCTTTCCCGAATATCCTTACGAGAATGCGTCGGTCATGAACCCGTGCGTGCTGTACGAAGACGGCCGCTACCGTATGTGGTACTCCGCAGGCGAGACTTACGAGCCGAATGTGCTCGCATACGCCGAAAGCGACGACGGTATAAACTGGCGCAAGGTGCGCTACAACCCGATCTTCGTCCGCGATCACAAAAACTACTACGAAAAACAGCGCATCGGCGGCTGCCAGATATTGAAAACCGAAAAATGGGGCTATGTGATGTTCTACATCGGTTACGAAGACATCGACACCGCCCGCATCTGCGCCGCGCGAAGCGACAACGGTATCACGGGATGGACAAAGTCCCCCTTGAATCCGCTGATCTGCCCCGAGCGCGGTGCGTGGGACAGCGACGCGTGCTACAAGCCTGCGGTGATCTTAAACGAGAAAGAAAACAAGTGGATGCTCTGGTACAACGGCCGCACAGAAGGTGACGAGTACATCGGCTTTGCAGAGATGGCGGCCGACGAGCTGTTTTGACATTTATGCGGAGGCTTCTATGGATATTCTTCGACACTATATCGACCGCTTTAACGAGTGCGATGACGAGCTGTTCGTCAACACGATCGACAACGAGCACGCGTATGAGTGGCTGAAAGACGAGATCCCGCTTTTCGAGTGCCCCGACAAGGATCTCGAGCGCACGTATTATTTCCGTTGGTGGACGTACCGCAAGCACGTGAAATCCACGACCGACGGATACATCATCACGGAATTTCTCCCGAAAGTGCCGTGGAGCGGCGAGCATAACGCGATCCTCGCGGCCGTCGGTCACCACATAAGCGAGGGACGCTGGCTCAAAAACGGCCACCGCTATCTCTCCGACTATATTAAATTCTTCCTGCATCAACCGACGCGTGCGTATTCCTACAGCGCGTGGCTCATTCACGCCGCGTGGGAGCTTGCTCGTGTGAGCGGAAACTACGACTTCGGCGACGACTTTTTGGAGTGTGCCGAGAGGTATCTTAATTACCGTGAGAGTTCGCACGGCCTGTCGAACGGAATGTTCTACTCACTCGACGACCGCGACGTGATGGAGTTCTCGATCAGCGGCACAACTCCCGATCTGCGTGTCAGACGCGGCATCCGCCCGACGCTGAACAGCTATATGTGCGCGGATTATCTCGCACTTTCGCGTTTTGCGAGACGCGCGGGCGATGAGGAGCGCGCAAAGCGTTACGAAGAAAAGTCCGAAGCTCTGCGTGAGCTTGTCAACACGGAGCTGTGGGAAGACGGCTTTTACCGCGCGTTCCACTACGAGCCGGACGAAACTCCCGACTCCGCGCTCCACGCGCACCCCGGCGAGAGCCCGCGTGAGCTCATCGGCTATATACCGTGGATGTTCTCGATCCCGCCGCAGGGACGCGAGGGCGCGTTCGATCTGCTCGCGGACAAGACTGTCTTCGACGGCCCCTACGGACTCACGACGGCTGAGCTCTCACACCCGCGATTTATGTACGAAGTCGATCACGAATGCCTGTGGAACGGCTATGTGTGGCCTTTTGCGACCTCGCAGACGCTGACGGCACTCCAAAACTGCATCAACAACTACCCGAACGGCGAAAAATATAAGTCGCTGTACATCGACATCCTCCTACGCTATGCGCGCTCTCACACCAGAACGCGCGAGGACGGAAGCGTCGTTCCGTGGATCGACGAGGTTCGTCATCCGCTGTGCGACGACTGGTCGAGCCGCACGCTCCTTAAAAAACGGGGCTGGCAGGAGGGCGCAGGCGGCGTCGAGCGCGGAAAGGATTACAATCACTCCACGTTCTGCGATCTTGTGATCTCGGGCCTGCTCGGCGTTCATGAGGAAAACGGACAGCTCGCCGTGACGCCGAATATCCCCGACAACTGGGATTATTTCACTCTGTCGAACCTCTCGTTCCGCGGAAAAACGTACAAGATCTCCTACAAACGCGAGTCGGGCGTTGAGATCACTACTCAGGAATAAAATATAGCCGCGAAATGACGCACGATACGCTCCCCCCTCGGTTTTCCCTTAATTTACAGCGATTTTTAAGGGAAAGTCCGAGGGGGAGCATCATTTTCGCCTCTTTTTTTGAGGGATATAAATTTTTTCGGATTATTTTCTTGTTTTCGCAAGGATTTCCGCCTTTTCGATCGTATAATAAATGAAAAGACAAGGA
>CAYWTG010000007.1:0-20482 GCA_964461155.1 uncultured Ruminococcus sp. | reverse complement strand
ACAGGATACCATGCGACGCTTTGCCGAGCGAGCTCCGAGCCTGCGCTATATAACCATACGCTCAAAGGAGCGAAGCTGCCCCGAAGTCGGCGGACTTGACGCGTGCTTCGGCTGTCGGCGGATGAACGATTTCGAGATCTTCGGAGAAAAGCTGTCTTACGAAGCACGGCGCGACGCGGCACTTTCCGAACTGCTTTCGGATGGGAATGTCTTTGACGGCGAGAATGTCGCAAGGTGTGCGGAAAAATATATGCTCTGTCCGTATGAGCTGTCACTCGATGTCAGTGAGTTTTGCGACGTTGTTATATGCGACTACAATTACGTTTTCGACGGCTCGCTCAGGTTTCGCAGATACTTTGCGCGTGAGACGGACGAAAAATATATAATCCTGACCGACGAGTGTCACAATCTCCCCGACAGAGTTCGCTCGGCGTATTCGGTACAGCTTGACGTGGCGGAAATACTGGCTCTTCGCGATCTTCTCTCCGGAGAGCTTCTCGGTGACGCGGAGCTTTCAGCGGCTCTCGAGACCTTTGCCGATGTCGCGGAGACACAGCGACGGGAGTGTCTCGACGCGTCGAGCGTCATCACGAGTGCCGACGGAGATCACACTGTGGGCTTTTTAAGAGAGTCCTCGGTGCCCGATGAGCTGATCGGTGCCTGTGAGCGGCTCGGCAGAATATGTCGCGCAAGAAGCCGCACACATGAAAAATGCTCGGGAGTCCTGCGGCACTGCGCCGCGCTCCTTTCGGCCGTTCCGAAAGCGGCCTCCGTTCACGGTGAGGGCTCGGTGTATCTCGCGGAGCTTTGCGACGATGCGCTTTCGCTGTCTGTTTGCTGTCTTGACCCGTCGTCAGTCATAACGGAGCTTTCGTCGTGTGCACACGCTGTGATAATGTTCTCGGCCACGCTTGAGCCGACGGAGTATTTTGCGGATATGCTCGGCGTTCATGACAAAGTTTTGAAAGCGGAGTCGCCGTTTGACCCCGAAAATCTTTGCGTTGCCGTTTTCGACGGGATCAGCACGAAACTTTCGGACAGAAAAAACACATCACGCGAAGTCGCCGAGGCGATAAACACAGTCCTCGAGACTCGCGAGGGGCATTATCTTGTCTTCTTTCCGTCATATGCGTACATGAAGCTCGTCGCGCGTGAGCTTTTGAAGATGAGCGATATAACCGCCGTCATGCAGAAGCCAACGATGACCATGCGTGAGCGCGAAAAATTCGTCGCGGCATTCAGAAGTCGACGGATAAAATCGCTTGTCGGACTGTGCGTGCTCGGAGGCGTATTCTCGGAGGGAATCGACCTTGCGGGGGACGAGCTCATCGGCGCGATCGTCGTCGGCGCGGGACTTCCGAGCCTTTCGTCGAGACTTAATTTGATGAGCGAGTATTTTGAAAACAAATACGGCGCGGGCAGACTTTACGCATACGAATATCCCGCGATAAATAAGATCGAGCAGGCGGCGGGACGCGTTATAAGAAGTGCCGACGACAGAGGCGTCGTCGTGCTTATCGATGACAGAATGTCCTCGCGTGAGATGACCTCGCGCTTTCCGAGCTCGTGGCCTCGCCCGCGATGCACATCGGAGATACGCTCTCTTTCGGTCCTGCTTGAGAGATTTTGGTCGTCGTTTGACGCGTGATAAATTATCGGCAATATCCGGACACGGCGCGTGTCGTAAATTCAGAGTCGGAGCGAATTGATGAAAGGAATCAAAGATATGAAAAAAAGTCGCCTTTTTGCACTTGTCTTCGCGCTGTTTGCACTTTTCGGCCTTACCATCGGAGCTTCCGCGGAAGATGCGGATTATAAATCGGCGGAGTTTTCGGCAGTCGGCTTTAATGAGCCCGAAAACCTCAGTGACGGCTACCGTTCAACATATTCGGAAGCACTTGACGACGCTTCGGTGACGGTTACACGAGATGACGGTGTCTTCGGGCTTTACGTCGAGCATGACACCGTGCCGAAGCTTTGGAAAATAACCGATACGGAAAGCGGCGAGAGTTATACTCTCGGAACGCACGGATTTTTGCACGAATATGTTGATGTGAAAGAGCTTTTCGGAACGACTCCGAAGTCGCTGACGCTTTCGTTTGAAAGCGGCGCGTCGATCTGCGATATTTACGCTTTTTCGGACGGCGAGCTTCCCGATTTCGTCCAGCGTTGGGACGAGCCCCTGCAGCGTGCGGATCTTCTTCTCGTTTCATCTCATTCGGATGACGAGCAACTCTTCTTCGCGGGCATTCTCCCGTATTACGCGGGCGAGCGAGGGCTTGATGTGCAGGTCATTTACATGGTGCAGCATTTCGAACTTCGCGGAGAGATAAATCATCAGCGTCCTCACGAACAGCTTGACGGACTGTGGGCTGTCGGCATCCGCAATTACCCGGTGATATCAAATTTCCCCGATCTTTATGCCGAAAGCACAGATCGCGAGGAGGCGTTTGAAAAAGCATCCGAGGTTTTCGCCGCAGAGGGCGTGACATACGATGATTTCGTAAAATATCTCACGGACAACATACGCCGCTTCAAGCCGCTTGTCGTCGTGTCGCACGACCTCAACGGCGAATACGGCCACGGCACGCACGTCATGTGCGCGAGGGCACTCACCGAAGCCGTAAAGCTTGCGGCAGATTCATCATACGACACGTCTTCGGTTTCGGAGTACGGCGGCGCGTGGTGCGTGAATAAGCTTTATCTGCATCTGTATGATGAAAACCAAATCACGCTCGACCTCGACACGCCTCTTGAAGCTTTCGGCGGAAAGACTGCATTCGAGATGACGCAGTACGGCTTCGGATTCCATAAAAGTCAGCACTGGATGTGGTTTAATAAGTGGATATACGGCACGGAAGAAGAGCCGATAACGCGTGCCGATCAGATCGAAAAGTACTCGCCGTGCAAGTACGGACTTTATTTTACGAGCGTCGGCTACGACAGCGTCGGCGGTGACTTCTTTGAAAACGTGGTCACGTACGCCGAAAGAAATACTTCGGGAAACGGCTCCGCGCTTTCAACCATGGATTCACTCGCGACGCTCCCGTCTCACGCCGAGCCGAGCGAAAGTGCCGCCGACGTGACGACCGAAACGCCGTCAGATAACGAAAAGCGTTACAGCACGAATGCCATAACCGTGATCGTTATAATATGCGTCATGGTGTGTGTCGTTATCGGAATATTCATTTTTTACACGTCAAAAACTGCCGCGATGAAAAGACGTCGCCGCAGACGAAATACACATTTACACAACGGGAGGCGCAGATGAAACTTAATAGCATTTCGGTAATAATCCCAGCGTACAAGCCCGATGAAAAGTTGCGGGCGACCATAGACGGACTTGTCCGTATCGGATTTTCCGATATAATAGTCGTGGACGACGGGAGCGGCGAACAGTTTGAAGAGATATTCGACTCCGTTCGCTCCGTGCCCGAGTGCACCTTGCTTCGACATAAAGTCAACCGAGGCAAGGGCGCGGCACTCAAAACCGCGTTTACATATTTTACGGATAACAGACCCGACGGTATCGGCGTCGTCACAGCGGATGCCGACGGTCAGCACTTGCCGGAGGATATCGAGGCGGTATCAAAAGCAATGGCAAAGCGAGGCGACGTGGTACTCGGCGTTCGCGATTTTTCGGACCCCAACGTCCCGCCGAGAAGTCGCAAGGGAAACCGCATAACCTCCGCCGTGTTCAGACTTTTCTTCGGCATGAAGATAAGCGACACGCAAACAGGTCTTCGCGCATTTCCGAAAGAATACATCCCGACGATCGCGGCAGCGGGCGGCGACAGATACGAGTTTGAGACGAATATGCTCTTTTTGATAAACAAAATGCGCATACCGATGAGCGAGGTCAAGATCGCGACCGTGTATATCGAGGAGAACAAATCGTCGCACTTTCGAGTTGTGCGCGACAGCATCAGGATATATTCGCTGATCTTAAAATACCTGCTCAGCTCATGCGCCGCGTCTGTTGTCGATATCGTGCTGTTTTATCTGCTTCATAAATTCGGATTTCTCAGCTTTTTGCCGTTTTCGACAGTTGCCGTTGCAACAGTAGCGGCACGTGTCGTGTCGTCCGTCGTCAACTACCTCATAAATTCAAAAGTCGTATTTAAAGATGAGCTGTCAGCTCGCACGCTCGTGAAGTATTATATCCTCGCGGCAGCGGTCGCGTCAGTGTCCGCACTGTCCGTTTCGCTACTTAAAAACGTGCTGTCGCTCGGCTCGTCCGTGCTCGTTTCGCTAATAAAAATTATTGTCGATACCGTGCTGTTCTTCGTCACTTTCCGACTTCAGCATAAATGGGTATTCAACAGCAAAAAGGAGAAAAAGTGATGAACGCTTTGAACAGCTTTGAGATAGGCGCGCTCGATTTTATACAGAATCATTTTTCGTGCGCCGCGCTTGATTTTATCATGCCGATAGTGTCGATGTTCGCAGACGGCGGGGTGTTTTGGATCGCGGTCGCGATATTGATGCTTTGCTTTAAGCGCACTCGCAAAACGGGAATCAAAATGGGAATGGCACTGCTCATGGGTCTTCTCGTTTGCAATGTGACGCTGAAGCCGCTCATCGGCAGAATACGTCCGTATGACGTAAATACAAACGTTGTGCTTCTTGTCGACAGACTCAGCGATTTTTCTTTCCCCTCGGGACACACGCTTGCCTCCTTTGAGGCGGCTGTAACGCTGATGATATGCGAGAGACGACGCTTCGGTTATCCCGCACTCGTTATTGCGGTGGCCGTGGCACTGTCGAGACTGTATCTGTACGTTCACTATCCCACAGACGTGCTCATGAGCGTTCTGCTTGGCTCGGCATTCGCTGTGATTTCATGTAAAGTCGTCGAACTGCTCTACAAAAAATACGCCAAAGCCGACATAGAAAAGTGAGTTTTCGATATCTAATATTCAAACGGAGATAAAAAGAGATAAAATGAGAAGAAAGCGTAAAGGTAATTTCAGATTTATATTTTTTGTATACGTCTGTGTGCTGATCGTCGCGTGCGCAGCGGCTCTCGTGTACGTCGGCTCGGCACTTCGCGAGTATGAAAAGGCAAGCCCGCGTCATCTTGTCGACGAGGCCGTCGAAAATCTTCGCGCAGAGGCTGCGGACGGCACTCTTTGGACGCGCGACGGCGTTCCCGACATGATCGGCGGCAAATATGAGTCGTCGGCAGATACAAAAGCGGATTTCATGCGACTTATTGCGGGCGAGGTCACATATACTCAGAGAACGCAGATAAGCGAGAGTGAATGCCGCTACGGCATTAAAGCGGACGGCTTTGAGATAGCGGAGGTCATCCTCCGCGCGGTAGGCGAGCCCAGACAGAAGCTTGCCATTATCACGATAAACGATTATGAGCTCGTCTCATACAGACCGATAGTCCACAACTATACCATAACCGTTCCGTCGTTCGTAAAGATCGGCGATGAGCTGACATTCTCCGTAAACGGCACGTCCCTCACGGCGGACGCATTTGTTGAGGACAGCGTCAAAGGAACGGCAACGGCGACGCTTGACGGTATTTATTCAAAGCCGTCGATATCTGTGTCGGATAAAAACGGAAATGTCGCGGCGGCAGGTCTCCCTGCGGGCGCAGACGGCGAGGTCGACTTCGACAACACGCTTTACGAGCTTGTGCTTCCGAGTGAACTCGAGGTATACTCCGATTCCGTGCGTCTTGATGGTGCGCCTTGCGACGACGGCAGATTTACCTACAGCATACGCCTTGCGAGAAAGTCCGTTATCACCTTGCGCGACCTTTACGGAAACACGGTCGAGTACGGCGGCGGCTCGTCAGTCCCGCTTACATACACGACGATCGTCGCCTCCCCCGATATGAAGATCACGGCGGACGGCGTCGAGATCCCGTCTTCGGCTGTGACGTTCGGAGTTAACCCCGATTATGAGCTCTTCGAGCAGTACGTGACAGATCTTCCGAAAAATCCGACATACTCCGTGGTCGTCCTGCGTGACGACGCGAAAATCGAGTGTACGGACGCTTCGGGAAACGTGACGACTCTCGACGCTTCAAATAAGCTCATCGATCTGACTGCATCAGACACGCCGTCTGACGGTGCCGTTCCGACAGATATCGCATCCGAGATCAATGTATTGAACGTGCTTGAAAGTTGGAGTCTGTTTATGTCGAACGATCTTGATTTCTACACCCTTTCGGCATATCTCATCCCCGATTCAAGCCAGTATAACGTCGCCTCTGCGTATAACAGCAGTATCGACAAAACCTTCACAAGCATCCACACATTGCTCGATCCCGCGTTTACCGACGAGAGCGTGACGAATTTCGTGCGCATCGGAGACAACTGCTTCTCGGTCGACATAAGCTTTGTAAAGCATATGAAGCTGAGCACGGGAGCTCTTATGGACGACAGCATGAACGAAAGATGCTATTTCGTGAAATACGATTCGACAAACAATTACGTAAACGATCCCACATGGAAGCTCGTGGGAATGAAGGAGATCGTAAATGATGGAAAATAAAGATCTTCATACCGCATACGAAACGCCCTCGACCGCTCGAACAAGGCAGAACTCCACGAACGCCCAAAGACAGACGGGCAGTGTTTCTTACGGAAGACCTACCGGCGGCGGACGAAGAAGACGTAAAAAAAGCGCGCCGCTTACCCCCGGACGTGTTGTGCTTCGCGTTCTTGCCTGCCTTTTGGCATTTATTTTGATGCTTGTCGCGACGCTTTACTTCGGACTCGGAATGCTTTGCTCCGGCGAGATCGAAGAAGACGGAAACATATCGGAGATACTCTACATAACCGTACCGACGTTTCTTGAGACCGGCGCGTTTAAGTTTATCCCGTCGATGTATCTGTCATCTTCCGAGATACAAACGATAGTCAACAGCAACAAAATGTCCGCCATGGACGCAAAGGTCGATGAGGGACTTATCAGCATCGGCAGTACCGCGAAAAAGGGTACACTCGACATAGATGTGTCGGCAGACGCTTCGAGCGACGTCGGAAATGTCGGCGAGGGCGAAGCTGTTGAAATCCACGAAGTTTCCGGCTCGACCTACTACGGAACGATGATGATAGTCAAAGACCCGTCGAGAGTCAGCCTTGCGACGATCTATCCGTGGCGCGACGAGGGCGTGACGCTCGATGAGCTTGTAAACTCGAACGATGCCATTGCCGGAATCAACGGCGGACTTTACGCCTCGAACGGAAACACAGGAGGCCGTCCTTACGGCGTCATCGTCTCGAACGGCGAGATCCAGATGAACGACCCCGCCTCCTTTGCGGGACTTGTACTCGTCGGATTTACCGAAAGCAATATACTTCAGATCATCGACCTTTCGGGAATGACTCCCGCTGACGTCGAGACACTTGTCAAAGAAAAGAAGATACGCGACGCGGTAACATTCCAGGATGAGGCGTCAGACGCGAACAACCATTTCGTACAGCTCATCATAAACGATGAGACGCGCGAGATGAACGGCATGGGAAGCGGACTCAACCCGAGAACGGCCATCGGACAGCGTGCGGACGGAGCGGTGCTCATGTTCGTCACAGACGGTCGAGGCAAGAACGGACACCTCGGAGCGTCGGCCGCAGACCTCATTGAGGTAATGCGCGAATACGGCGCGGTCAACGCGGCGAACCTTGACGGAGGAAGCTCGTCCTGTATGTACTACGACGGTGACTATCTCATGACGAGCGTCACCTTCTACTACAGCAATTCCTCATGGAAGCTGCCTGCGGGCTTTATAGTAAAATAATAAAAATCGAAAGAAATCCGAGTCTCGCCGCAGAGTCTCGGATTTCTTTTAGGGATAATGAGGCCTTAGTGAAGTTTTTTACAAAAACTGCGGAGTAAGCGCGAAAACTCCCGTATATCCCAAACGGATACACGGGAGCTTTTTCAGTTTTTCTTTTCGCCGCGCTCCGTAAGCAGGCTTTCGGCGTTCGGACCGTCGACGACGATTATATCGCAAAGCTTTACGCCGAATCTCTCGAACAGATCGACGTCGCGAAGTATCTCGGCCGCAAGCTCTCGCGAGACGCCGACTATCGCGTGCGCGGCACCCTCGGTAATGCACGCGTCCGTCATGAGCAGCACCGACGCTCGCTCAAACGTCTGAGAATTTATAAGTCCGAGCTCTCCGTCGAGCATCAGCAGTACGACGCGCGGCCCATCAAGTGCTCTCATCTTCCCGATGAGGTAATTTGCGGCTCTCGGAAAAGTCGAGACGGGCTTTTCGGAAAGTATGCGCTCGCGTCGGCGGTACTCTTCTTGCGTGGCGTTTGCGATCTTTTCCGCGGTGCATTTGCCGATGCCTTGAACGGCTGTAAGCTCATCGGGCGTCGCATGGAGGACGGCGTCGAGACTCGAGAAATGCTCAAGCAGTCGATGAGCTGTCGGATTCGTGTTAACGCGCGGTTGAAACTCAAAAAGCAGAAGCTCAAGTAGCTCGTGCTCCTCAAGACTGTCGACACCGTCTCTGGCAAACCTCTCGCGCAGGCGTTTCCTGTGATTTTTGTGCAGTTCTTCTTTCATGATGTCACCTCGGTTGTCAGCATAAAAATGCCCACAGTCTCGAAAACGGAAATTCGCTCGTCGAAGACTGTGGGCTGCGGTTTTAATTTGCTCCGACGGCTCTGAGATACATATCTGTCCAAGCGGGTGAGTTCGCCGCTTCGAGATTATTTATAAAGAGTATATCGGTAAGGTCGTAATCGGAAAACATCTCGTAGACGTTCATTTGTGTGTAGCGTGTGTCGACGACGATAATATTGCCGTAGTTTTCCGCAAGGAAGGGAACGAGTGCGTTTCCGTAAGAGTCTTTCAAAACGAGAATATTTCTGTCCTGCGGATTTTCGGGTACGTTTATTACGGTGTAGGGATTATCGCCGCAGAGGAAAGCGGAGTATGATTTGCTCCAAGTCATAATGGCTTCCGAGTAGCTCTGGGTCGTACCGCTTCGGTCGGTCACGGTCATCGTGAGATTTTTGCGTGTCATGAACGCTTCGACGGTGTCCTTGAAGCTCTTGACTCGCTCGTCCTGAGTGTAGTCATACATCGAGCCGCTGTAGCTGTCGGTCAAAATTTTGATATCGAAGCTGTCGAGAGAAGCAGCTTCGAGCCCGACCGACTCGACAAACGCTTTGTACGCGTAATATGCACCGCGTTGTGTCCAGTGATGGTCGCTTTTGAAGTAAATATACTCACCGCGTTTTGCGTACATCTCGTCGTATGTGTCGACAAAGTTTATCTTTTCTCCGCCGAGCGTCTCGCTGTCGTTCATGATCGAGCTCATCGCATCGAAAACAGCCTCTTGATCGGTGAGCTGTGACTTTATTTCCTCGTTGTCGATCATAATAGCCGAGGTCGGGATGATGCACACATTGACGCGGGTGTCGGGGAAGAGCTTCTTATAATATGCGGCGACGCGTGCGAAGTTCTTTACGTTTTCGGGGAGATACCAACACTGCGTGTATACGGCGTCACCGTAGATAAACAGACCGTTCGTCATAAAGTCGGCAGTATCGCCGACGTCAACGCCGCCTGTCGAGATCTCCTCGACTTTCACACTGCAAACTACGCTGTGTTCGCCGTATGTGCACACGACATCGGCACTTCCCGCGGACAAAGCCTTGATATTCGCGGTATTTCCGCTTGCTTCGACAGTCAGCACGCTTTTGTCGGAGCTCTCCCACAAAATTTCGCCGTCGCCGTCGGTCTCAGCTGTCAGCACGGCACCGCTGCCCGCAGTGAGAGTCAGCTGTGATTTTGAAATGGTAAGTGGCGCGTCATCGGGCTCGTCGTTTGTGTTATCCGGTGCACTCGTGCTCGGAGACTCGGTCGCGTTTGATGAAAACAGCGAGTCGATGCGGTCGCCGATGTCCGACGTGTCGGTGCTCGCGGAGGAGCCCTGATTCAGAATGACGAAATTACCGTTGCCGACGCTGTAGTCAAAGCCGCGAAGCGTGTCGAGCTTCTTTGAAAGCGACACTATCTTATCGCGACCGATGAACGTGTCCGCGAAGAAGCTGTTGATCCCCTCGGTGAACTCACCTGAGGCGAGAGACGCCAGCGAGAACTTCGGAAACTCCGCAAGACGTCGTTTTTCGACTTCGGATTCCGTCGGGCGGTTGAACTGAAAAATATTCACAATGCTTACGCCAAATAGCACGGCAGCGCAAATTGCCACGCATCTGATATCCGTGCGTCGTCTTTTCCGTGCACGTGCACGTCGCGCATTTGCCGCGCGTGGCTGCTCCGAGCGGAGATTATTTAAATTATTGTTCACTATAGTCCCTCCTTTTTCAGAAATTCCAGTATAAGAACGGGCTGTATGTGTCCCCGATCATTCTGACCGTTGAGACGAGAATGAGTATGAGCGACACGGCGGTCATCACGTAACGGCGCGTCTCGTATGAAATGCGGAAACGCTTTTTCAAAAATCCGGTGATCGCGGGAACTACGGGAAAGGCGAAGACTGTTCCGACTATGAGAAGATTGAGATTATCGAAGATGATCGATGAGGTGAAGATATCGTTAAATGCGGACGTGCCGATACCGAAGAGGTATCCGAGCGATTTTGAAAGATTGTCGGTGAAATAGAAGATCGCAAAGCCGAACACGGTAACAAACGTCGTGTAAAGTCGCGAGATGATACGCGAGAGCGGTTTCGGGATACGGTCGAAAAACGACAGCAGAAACTTTTTCTCGATGATGAGCAAAATTCCGTAAAAGAGTCCCCACAGAACAAAGTTCCAAGACGCCCCGTGCCAAAGTCCGGTTAAAAACCAAACGACGAGGATGTTTCGTATGTGGCATCTTCTGTTTCCGCCGAGAGGGATATAAACATAGTCTCGGAAAAACGTGCCGAGCGAGATATGCCATCTTCTCCAAAACTCCGTAGCGGAGCGTGACGCATACGGATAGTTGAAGTTTTCCATGAAGTCAAAGCCGAACATCTTTCCGAGGCCGATTGCCATGTCGGAGTATCCCGAAAAGTCGTAGTATATCTGGAGGGTAAAGAATACGGCACCTGCCCAGCGTCCGACGACTGTGACGCTCGAAGCAGAGTAGAGAGACAACGTAGCCGCATAGCAGGTGTCGGCTATGAGAAGCTTTTTTGCAACGCCGACGGCGAAGCGATATATTCCCTCGCAAATTTCGCTCGGGCGCACGCGCATATCATCAAGCTGCAGTGCGATGTCCTTATAGCGGACGATGGGACCGGCTATAAGCTGAGGGAACAGGGAAACGTACAAAAGCAGGCGTGAAAACGACATCTGCACTTCCGTGTCTCGACGGTACACGTCGATGACATACGACATGGCCTGAAACGTGAAAAAGCTGATGCCGATCGGCATTACAAGCTCCGGCACGGGTATATTCGTGCGGAATACGGCGTTCACGGTCTCCGCGGCAAATGCGGTGTATTTAAAATACACAAGCACCGACAGATTTACGATTATCGCGCAGACGAGCCACGCCGTGCGGTGGCGGCGGTCTCGGTATGAGTCGATGAGCCTGCCGAAGATGTAGTCAAAGCCTACCGTGAGTATCATGAGAAAAACGTAGATCGGCTCGCCCCATCCGTAGAACAGAAGCGAAAAGGCGACGAGCACCGTGCGCCTTGCGGAGTCGGAGCGAAGAAGATAATATACTGCGGCGAGAGCCGGAAGAAATGCGTATACGAAAAAAGGATGTGAAAATACCATTGTCGCTCCTTAATCTACAGTCTGAGACGTGTTCTGATTTTCGATCTCGCGCATGAGCTCGTCGGCGTTGTCCGCGATTATCTCGGCACCTGCCGCGATGAGCTCGTCACGTGTGCGCATTCCCCAAGAAAGGGCGATACAGCGAACACCCGCCCTGCGTGAAAGCTCGAGATCCACTTCGGAGTCTCCGACGTATATAGTCTCGTCGGCCGTGACGCCGAGTCGGCGCATCATTTCGATAAGCATATCGGGATTCGGTTTTCTGCGAATGCCGCGCTCCTCCATCTCACCGAGACAGCCGTCGAGCATGGGGAAAAATCTGTCGCACAGCTTTTGCGTCGACGCATAATATTTGTTCGATACGACAGCGCAAAGAAGTCCGCGCCGCTTCAGTTCGCAAAGCATTTCCGTGACTTTCGGAAACGGGGCACTTTCGCGGAGCATATTTTCAAGGTACAGCCTTTTGTACTTTTCCGTGGCAACTTGCAAAACTTCGGCATCGGTTCCCGCGGGGAAAGCACGCTCGACGAGCTTTGCCGCACCGTCGCCGACAAAAGAGGCGACTTCGTCACGTGTCCTGTGAGGGAGGGAGTAGTCGTCCATTACGAGATTTACGGCGTATGTCAGATCTGCGAGAGTGTCAAGCAGAGTTCCGTCAAGATCGAATATTACAGCTTTCGCGGTCATTTTTCCTCCGTGACGGGAAACGCGCCCGTCGGCAAATGCAAAAGATATATAAATCATATGTTCATACTCAAGAATATCATAACATACATTTGTCTTTTTTGCAAGAGGATTGTCGAATGTAATTTCCCCGATTTTATCCTTTTACCGCGCGTTTGCCGACGAGGGTGACGTATACGGCACATTTCCATTGACATGAGACTGTGTTTGTGATAAAATTAACATTAGTATTTACTGTCGAAGCCGGCGTTATGTGGTTCGCTCGGCACAAAAGTGCGATTTGATCTTCAAAACGTGCGCACCGCGACAGCTTTTTCTCAAAAACGGAGACTGATATGAAAAAGAACGAAAATAAAAAGAGCACGCTTCTTTCAAGTGCCGCTGTGATGAGCGTGATAATACTGCTTTCAAAGCTTATGGGACTCTTCAGAGACACACTTGTCGCACGTTTCTACGGCACGGGAACGGAGTCCGTTGCGTACACCGCGGCGTCAAAACTGCCGGTGACGGTGTTCGACCTTATCATAGGCGGCGTCGTGTCGGCGGCGTTTATTCCCGTGTTCAACTCGGTGCTCGTCAAAAAAGGCAAACGTGACGCCATGCGCTTTGCGAATTCATATGTGAATCTGATCATCATAGCGTGCGTTGTCATAACTGTCGTCGGCGTTGTCTTTGCGACCCCGCTCATCGGTTTTATCGCACCCGATATCCCGAGCGACGCGGCGGCTCTCGCAGTCAAGCTGACGCGGATCATGTTCCCGATGATAATATTCACGGGTCTCGCGTTCTCGTTTGTCGGAATACTGCAGTCGATGGGTGAGTACAACCTTCCCGCGCTCATAAGCCTCGTGTCGAACTGCATCATGGTCGGATATCTGTTCACACTCAACAGATTTTTCGGCATCGTCGGACTTGCGGTGGCGATGCTTCTCGGCTGGGCATCACAGGCCTTTATACAGCTCCCGAAAGCGTATTCGCTCGGATTCAGATATTCGCCGCGCGCAAATATCTTTGACCCGGACATCTTCCGCGCGGCCAAAAACGCGCTCCCGATCCTCATCGGCACGTGGACTACGCCGATATGCAATTTGATAAACACGCGAATCGCCTCCGGTATCGATAACGGCCGAGCGATCACCGCGCTTGATTACGCAAACAGACTTTACACGATGATCGTCGGCATCTTCTCGTTTGTCGCGACAAATCTGCTTTTTCCGTATTTCTCACGCGCCGAGGCGCAGGGAGACCGCGAGGGTGCTTCGCGACTTATCCGCACTTCCGTGAAAACTCTCATATACATAATAGCCCCGATAACGGTTGGCATAATCTGCCTTGCCGAGCCTTTTACCGCACTTGTTTATCAGAGGGGAGAGTTTACATCATCCGATACTCTGATAACCGCCGAGGCTCTCTCTCGTTACGCTGTGGGAATGATATTCATGGCGGCGAACGAGGTGCTCGTTAAGGCACTTTTCGCGGCAAACAAGCCACGCATACCGATGGTATCTTCCATCGTTTCGATGGTGTTCAATATTCTCCTTGTTACCGTCTTCGGCAGTTATTTCGGTGTCGGAGAAATCGCGCTCGTGTGCGCTGTTGCGACCGTTATCAACCTTATGATAAACCTTGTTGCCGCGCATCATACATCGGTTTGCCGATTCACACGCCGTGACGTGCTCGACGTTCTCTGCTCGGTCGTGTCCGCTCTCATAATGATCCCCGTGATAATCGCGATCTCGCGCGTGTCGGATTCTTATCTGATAAAGCTGATCCTGTCGGTATGCGCGGCGGCTCCCGTGTATTTTGCCGCAAGCCTCCTCTTCCGAAGCGAAGAAGCACGCTTTATCGCCTCGGCGGCAATCGGAAAGATCAAAAAGAACTGAAACTTCGGAAAGATATAATATGAAAATACTTGTTGCAATGAGCGGCGGAGTGGACAGCACCGTCGCGGCGGCTCTGCTTCTTGACGCGGGACATACCGTTTGCGGCGTGACTTTTGCCACGGATGCTGCATCTCTCGACGGTGAGGCTGTCCGCGATGCCCAAAACGTCGCCCGCCAGCTCGGGATAGAGCACCGCGTGCTCGATATCACAAAGGAGTTTGACCGCGAGGTGAAGGAGTATTTCGTTTCTTCATACGAAGCGGGAGAAACGCCGAATCCGTGCGTTGTCTGCAACCGCGAGATAAAGTTCGGCCTCGTTTTGCGCTATGCGCTCGAATGCGGCTTTGACGCCGTTGCCACGGGACATTACGCTCGCCTTGTCAAGACAGATGACGGCAGGACACGCCTGTACGCGGCAAAGGACGAAAAAAAGGATCAGTCATACGTGCTTGCCGCGCTCGGCGAAGAAAGCCTTGAAAAAGCCGTCTTCCCGCTCGGAGAGTACACAAAAGACGAGATCCGTGCCATCGCCGAGAAAATCGGAGTTTGCACGGCTCACAAGAAGGACAGTCAAGACATCTGCTTTATTCCCGACGGAGATTATGCCGCGTTTATCGAAAAATACCGTGCCGCACCGCATATTCCGGGAAACTATATTTCCGAATCGGGCGAAGTGCTCGGAACTCATCGTGGGCATATGTGCTACACGATCGGTCAAAGACGAGGACTCGGTATCGCGCTCGGTCGACATATGTTCGTTCTTTCGCGGTGTGCCGAGGACAATACGGTTATGCTCGGCGACGCGTCTTCGCTCATGAAGCGCGAGATATATACCGGCGCGCCGAACCTCATCGGATGTGACGCACTGCCGAAGGATGTGCCGCTTGAGGTGCGTATTCGCTACTCACATAAGGGAGCGGAGTGTACGGTGTCGGAGAGTGACAACGGAATGCGAGTGGAGTTCACCGCGGCACAGCGAGCTCCCACACCGGGACAACTTGCGGTGTTAACCTGCCGCGATGATTTCGGACTTCGCGTGCTCGGCTCGGCATTTATCCGCAGATGATATATTATAATAAAACGGAGCATAGATTATGAACAGCACAGATATAAAAGCCGCGCCTCCGATGACGCCTCACGAAGCGTCGCAACTGTCTGCGGCGGCTCTTGCGTATCTCGGTGACTGCGTGCTTGAGATACAGGTTCGCGAAAAGCTTATCCGCGACGGCGTAAAAAGTCCGAGCGTCGCGTCACTCGAATACGTGACCGCCGAAGCTCAGTGCCGCGCACTTGAAAAAATCCTGCCGCTTTTGACGGAAAACGAGTCCGATATGTTCAGACGCGGCAGAAACAGCGTGCACTCGGGAGTTCCGCGCCACGCTACACCGTCGCAGTACAGACGCGCGACAGGCCTCGAGTGCTTGCTCGGCTATCTCTATATGACAGGCGAGAGTGAGCGTATTCGCGAGCTGTTTTGCGTCGGCTTTGCCGATGACAATGCGGGCGAATAACTCCCGCACGAGCGTAATATGATTTTGTAATACAAAAACGGAAGGAAAACGCACCATGCCTTATATTGAAGTGAAAACGAATAAAAATTTATCTGAGGAAAAGTCGAAAGAAATCTCGTCCCGCATGGGAGAGCTTATCACCTGCATCCCCGGAAAGACCGAAACCTGGCTCATGACCGAAATCGAGGGCGACTGCTTTATGACATTCGCGGGAAGCGACGCTCCCTGCGCTATGGTCAGTGTGAGCATATTCGGCAAGGCGGACAAAGACGCATATGACCGCATGACACGCGCCGTCTGTGACGATCTCTCGTCGTCTCTCGACATTCCCGCTGACAGAATATACGTAAAGTATTCCGAGATAACCGATTGGGGTTGGAACTCGCGGAATTTTTGAGCCGACAGGCGTGAAAGGGGATAGTTATGAACCGTTTTGAACATATCTCACCGTATGAGCTTTCGGAAAACCCGCTCGGAATGATCGGTCGCGACTGGATGCTCGTGTCGGCGGCAAAGGACACTGACGGTGAGCTTTGCGGAGACGACTACAACACCATGACCGCAAGTTGGGGCGGTGTGGGCGTGCTGTGGGGAAAGCCCGTGGCATTTGTATTCATTCGTCCCGAAAGGCATACTTTCGCATTCACCGAGGAGAACGAGTACATGACGCTGTCATTCTTCGGAGGAGAAAAGCGAGATGAGCTGACGTACTGCGGAAGAAGCAGCGGTCGTGATACGGATAAAGCGACAGAGTGCGGTCTTACACCGGTTTTTGAGCGCAGAGAAAACGGCAGAAGCGTATATTTTGACGAGGCTGTGACCGTCTTGAAGCTCAGAAAGATTTATGCCGATGACATAAAAGAAAGTGCTTTTCTCGATACCGCACCTCTTTCGTATTACGAAAAGGACGGATATCACAAAATGTACGTCTGCGAGATAATCGACGTTCTTGTCAGAAAATGAAAGAGAAAATACATCTTATATGGGACTGGAACGGGACGCTGCTTGACGATGTTTCGGCAAATATGAGAACCGTTGACGAGATGCTCGCACGGCGAGGACTTGAAACTGTCGACGATATTGAAAAATACCGCTGCCTGTTCGGCTTCCCGATCTCGGATTTTTATCTGAAAGTCGGCTTTGATCTCGAAAGAGAATCGTTTGACAACGTCGCCGAAGAATATGTTGCATCATATGTGGAAAACTCACGCGACGTGTCACTTTATCCTGATGTTCGCGAAACGCTCGAAGCTTTTCGTCGCGCGGGAGTGGAAATGTCGGTCTTGTCCGCGACCGAGCACACGCGTCTTTTGTATCATGTTGCCTCATACGGCATAGAAGAGTACTTTTCGCAGATTGTCGGTGTTTCCGATAATCGCGGAGACAGCAAAGCCGGGGCGGGAGCGCGATTTGTAAAGTCGCTCGGGGGCGTGCGTGCGGTCTTTATCGGCGACACGGTGCACGACGCATCCGTTGCGCGAGAGTGCGGAGGTGAATGCGTGCTCGTCTCGCGAGGCCACATGGACTCGGCACGTCTTAAAGAGACGGGATGTCCCGTATTTTCCGATCTCGGTGAAGTTTTTCGTTATATTATGAAATAAAAACACGGCAAAGGTATTTTTTGAAAATTACCTTTGCCGTATTTCGTTATCTTGCGATTTTAGCCGCTTCTAAACGCTCATTTGCGGCATTGATGCGCTCGTTTGCTTCGTCGAGACGTGCTTTTTTCGCCGCTTTTGCCGCGCTTCGCTTCTCTGCGGAGGAGCTTCTTGCCGCCGCCAGAGTGTTGCGTCCGCGATGCTCTTCGAAATATGCCTTTGATTCGGCGCGTACCGCGTTGAATTCGGCGCGGTCTATCTCGTGCTGCTCGATCGCAGATTCTTTCATGTCGCCGAAAGCGCGCTTCATAAATCTACCGAAGAAACTGATAAGCATTTTCCTCTCCTCACTTTCCCATGATGCTGTCGCTGAGTGCGATTACTTCGCCGGCGTACTTGCGGCGGCGAGAGGCGAGAAAGCTCTTGTGGACAGGGTAGTTTACGATAGTGATGATGAGTCCGACAATGCCGACGGCGATGCCGATGGGCATGGAATTTGCGATCGAGAGCTTTTCAGCGATGTCGGTCATCACAAGGCTCATTCCGCTTCCGAGCACGAGCGCGCCGATGCTTCCGATGATGTATGCGGCAACGTCTGCGGGGCGGCGAACTTTTGCATCGAGTGCGCGAAGACGCTCAACGTCCGAGCTTGCCTTCTCGGTATAGTTCTCGCGGATACGGCTTACGATAAAGTCTCTGTCATTTCTGTTCATTGGTGTTTTACCTCACTTGTTTTGTTTTTGTGAGGATATTATACCGTTTCTTTGTTTGCGATTTTTTTGTGAAATGTTTGAGTTTTGTTAAAGTGCGATTTTTTCGGAGAAAAATTCAGATTTCGTCAAATACGCTCTCTATCACCCTGGCGCATTCTGCTGGAGAATAACGCCAGTGGGAAATATGCGGCGTCACCGAGCGTGAGAGGCGATATTTTAAGCTCGGCTCGTAGTCTGCTTTTGCACTGTCGATGAGAACGAGCTTTATCTTCATTCTGTCGGGGATTATGCTTTTTATGTATACCGCGCAAACGTCGCCGACTTCGACACCGTCTCGACATTCCGCAAGCCCCGCGAGATTCGGCGTCAGCTCGACGAATATCCCGTAGCTCTCTATCGAGCGGACGATGCCCGTCACAGTCTGTCCCGCTCTGAACTCGGCGACGTTTTCTTCCCACGTTCCGAGCAGCTCGCGACAGCTCATGTAGATGCGTCCGCTCTCTCGGTCGATGCTTTTGACGACACAGCTTATCTTCTCGCCGCATTTGAATCTCTCGCGCGGGTGGCTTATTCGCGACACCGAAATTGAGTCTATCGTCATGAGCGACACGATCCCACAACCGATGTCGAGAAATGCGCCGAAGCTTTCCATATGAGTCACAACCGCCGGAATGATGTCGCCCGGGCGAAGGCGGCTGATGTATTCCTCACGACACGCCTGCTGTGCCGCGCGGCGCGATAAAATGAGCAAAGCTTCTCCGTCGTCCGTGCGCTCGATAGACAGTATCTTAACGGCGGCCGCCTTTCCGACTCTCGTTATTATCGCAATGTCGCGCACATCCTCGCCGTCCGCGCAAAGCACGGCTTCGTTTCGAGGTATCACTCCGCAAAAAGGGCCGACTTGCGCCGTGAGATCCATAGATGCACTGTCGCAACGCGTGACGAGCACCTCTATTATCCCGTCCTCTGCCATGACGCGGCGCAGACGAGCGAGCTCTCCGGTCAGATATGTGTTTTCCGCGCTTTTCAGTCTTTCGCCCTCAGGCAAATATACGTATTCCGTTGTTTTCTGTCCCATTTTTAAAGATAGGTGTCGCCACCGTGTCCTTTCAGCTTTCTTCTTTGAGAAATTCTATGCCGGAGCTTCCTTTCCTATGCCCGAAAAGCGACGCTCTTTTGACTACTTACGGCGATTTGCTTTTTTTCGCATGATGAAACCGCGCGGATATTTGGTGAAAAATGCCTTTGCAAAAATTTCGCGTGAGATGTATAATAATAAAAGCGAGTATCCGCAAGGTGTAAGTCCGGCTTTATAATCGGGCTTACACCTTTATTTTGTTTAAAGGAGAAAAATCAAGTGGAAAATCAAAATGAGTCACGCCTCGGAAGCGAAAAAATCGGTCGACTTATGAAAAATTATGCCGTACCTTGTATTATTTCGCTCCTTGTCGGGGCCCTCTACAACATCGTAGACCAAATTTATATTGCCAATGCCGACTATCTCGGCTCGTACGGCAATGCGGCGAATACCGTTGTGTTCCCGCTGACAGTCATAGCCCTTGCGATAGCGGTAATGATCGGAGACGGCTGCTGTGCGTTCGTCAGTTTGAGCCTCGGGCAGGGAAAACGTAAGGAGGCGGGGACTGCCGTCGGCGGCTCAGTCGTCATGTCGGTGTTCGCGGGAATTGTTCTTACCGTTATATATCTTGCTTTCTCCGACGGCATTATAGCAATGTTCGGAGGAAGTGTCAACGCCGAGACTTTCGCGCTTTCAAAGGAGTACTTCTTCACGATCACTCTCGGCATACCTTTTTATATGTTCGGTCAGGCGATGAATCCCATCATCAGAGCAGACGGAAGTCCGCGCTTTGCAATGATCTCGACGCTTGCGGGTGCTGTCATCAATATAATCCTCGACCCGATATTCATATTCACGCTCCGCCTCGGCATGACGGGCGCGGCGTTGGCTACGATAATCGGTCAGATAATCACCGCGGGTCTTGCACTGCTTTATTTGTTCCGCACAAAGAGCGTGCATCTCTCTAAAGATGACTTCAAGCTTCGCGCGAATATCGTAAAGCGCACGCTGACTCTCGGAATATGCAGTCTCTTGTCGCAGATATCTCTCGTCGCGGCGATGGCGGCGATAAACAATATGCTTCGCAAATACGGAGCGACGGATGAAGTTTTCGGTCGTGAAGAGTTCGCGCAGATACCGATGGCCGTCGTCGGTATCGTAATGAAGTTTTTCCAGATCATCATATCGGTCGTCGTCGGCATGGCAGCGGGCTGTATACCGATCGTCGGATACAATATGGGTGCGGGGATTAAAGCTCGCGTTAAGAAGCTGTTCGTGCGTCTTATCGTATGCGAAGC
>CAYWTG010000006.1:0-21219 GCA_964461155.1 uncultured Ruminococcus sp. | reverse complement strand
GCAACAAAGTTAGCCGTAAGTTTTTATCGCTGCTTCTTGCCGTGCTGATGACGGGTGGCGCGATGGCGTCGAGTGTCTCCGCGGTGACAGCCGACAACGCGGCACAGGAGAGCGGAGGCGAGACTGCGTCGAAGAACGACACTCTTGTCAACATCGGCAACGTGATATCCACGGAGTCGTATCTCGACTACCTCTCCCAGTATTCATCGGCCGCGCGTCCCTCGGGCTTTAAGGTTCAGCTTGACGAGAACGCGATCAACACCGATAACACTACGGGCGAGTACAAGATCATCACTCCCGATGATCCCTACTACAGCAAGATCGCAAGCAACAAAGCGGATTCGTCTTCCGTCGTGGCTGTGAGCGATTCCGGAAAGGTTACATTTAATATAAGTGTTCCCGCGTCCGGTCTCTACTCGCTGAAAATGAAGTACAGACCCGTGTCCCCCACTGAGGTCGGCGAGCTTTTCGAGAATATCGACGAGATCGCAACGACAACGACCGGCGTCGCTTCCATCGAGCGTACACTGTACGTAAACGGCAAGGTTCCGTTCAGTGAGGCGAGATTCGTCATGATGGATAAGAAGTGGCTTTCGTCATATGCCGAAAACGGCCGCTTCGAGGTCGACCAGTCGGGCAACGAGCTTCGCCCCGCAAGAGCCGTCGACTATTCATGGCAGGAATACGTATTCACCGATTCCGACGGATACGTCCTCAGCCCTTTCCAGATCTACCTTGAAGAGGGCGAGAACACGATAGCACTTGAGGCGGTTCGCGAGGCTGCGTTCCTCTCCGACATCGAGTTCTATCAGCCCGAGAAAGCACGTTCCTATAAAGATATCCTCGACGAGTACGAGCGTAAGGGATATAAAAACTTTGAGGGCGAGCCTTTCATAATCCAGGCGGAGACACCGAGTGCGGTATCGAGCTATTCGATCTACCCCACCTCTGACACCGTTTCCCCCTCGACTCAGCCCCAGAGCGCGAAAGCTACACTCAGAAACGAAATATCGTCAGGCGCGGTCGGCGACTGGATCGAGTACGAGATCGACTTCCCCGAGTCCGCGATCTACACATTCGTGATCCGCTACAGACAGAACAGCTCCTCGAGCCCCACATCGCGTAAGATTCTCATCGACGGTGAGCTTCCTTACGACAGAGCTCAGAGCGCGAAGTTCTCATACAACGACAACTGGCAGACGGGCGCACTCACCGACGGCGATGAGGTGCTCAAGTTCTACATCGAGAAGGGTGTACACACAGTTCGCTTCGAGGCTAACCTCGGTGACATCGCCGAGATCCTCAGCAGAATCTCCGCCGCTCAGAGCGCGCTCAACGAGGACTACCTCGAGATCGTTCGACTCACCGGTGCTGAGCCCGATGAATACCGCGACTACGGATTCGCACGCGTCATCCCCGGCGTAATGCGCGACCTTGTCGAGCAGGGCAAGGAGATCAGTGCCGTTGTCGAGTATCTCGAAACAAACGGTCAGCTCAGTGAGGGCACATCGACCCTTACTCAGATCGCAGAGCGAGTTATGAAGATGGGTACCGACGAGGATCAGATCGCGAAGAACCTCGAGTCCTTCAAGAGCGACCTCTCGTCTCTCGCTTCCTGGGTTGAGGGAATGCTCACTCAGACAGTCGAGATGGACTACATCCTCGTTACCTCTCCCGACGGCGACGTGCCGAAGGCCGAGGCGGGCTTCTTCTCCGGAAGCTGGTACGAGATCAAGAAGTTCTTCTATAGCTTCGTTATCGACTACAATGCACTCGCAGTTAACGACGAGGGCGAGATCACCGGTGAAAACGTCACCGTTTGGTCGTCAAGCTCGCGTGACCAGGTTCAGATCATCAAGGACCTCACCGATAGCAAGTTCACTCCCGAAAGCGGAATTCCCGTAACCGTTAAGCTCGTCGCCGGCGGAACACTTCTTCCGTCAGTACTTGCCGGCATCGGCCCCGATGTAGCACTTGACGGTATGACCAGTACAAACGCGGCCGTTGCTTCGGCTGCCGCAGGTTCGATCATCGACTACGCGGTTCGCGGCGCGATCCTCTCCGTTGAAGAGCTTGACGGATTCGACGAGCTTTATCACTCGATCTACGAGCAGGCGTTTGAGGCTGTATCTCTTGACGACACCGACGGTGTTGAGAGAGTCTACGGCGTTCCCGTATCGCTCGAGTGGAACATGATGTTCTACAGAAGCGACATCCTCGCAAAGCTCAACATCGGCATCCCCGAGACATGGGACGACGTCCTTGCGGCAGTTCCCGTGCTTCAGTTCAACAACATGGATATAGGTCTTGCGTCTGACGCCACAGCCTATGCCACAATGATCTATCAGTACGGCGGAGCGTTCTGGGCAGATAACGGAATGAGAGTCAACTTCGACTCCAACACATCCCTTGAAGCTTTCGAGTACCTCGTAAATATGTTTACGCAGTATTCGCTTCCGCTGACATACGACGGACTTAACCGTTTCAAGACCGGTGAGATCCCGCTCTTCCTCTCCTCTTATGTTACATATAATAATGTAACGCTCTTCGCAACCGAGCTTGCGGGACTTTGGGGCTTTGACTCCGTCCCCGGCAAACTCATGGACGACGGTGTTACCGTAAACCGCTCGGTTGTAGGTAACGCAGACGCTATCACGATGCTTCGCGGATGCGAGGTCGTCGACGAAGCTTGGGAGTTCATGAAGTGGTTCGGCGGAGCGGAGTTCCAGGCAGAGTACTCCAACGAGCTCGTCAACCTCCTCGGTGAGGCGGGAATGAGAACCGTTGCAAGCAAGGGTGCGCTCACTCAGCTCCAGTGGAAGAGAGACGACCGAGACGCACTCATCCGTCAGGCTGACGAGGTCATCTGCCTCCGTCAGTACCCCGGAGCATACTTCATCACTCGTTACATCTCATTCGCAGTTAACAACGCATACAATGACGGCGCAGACCCCGTAGATCAGCTTCTCGGATACATCACGTCGATCAATAAGGAGATAACGCGTAAGCGTGAGGAGTTCGGTTACGAGACACTCGAGATCGGACAGACGCTTGCCGAAAAGAGACTCGAGCAGGCTCAGGCGGCCATCGATGACCTGTCTGACGCAGATGCAGAGTCCTACAAGGATCTCCTCGATGCTGCTCGCGATGCGATAAATGCGGCAAATGATGCCGACGTTGCCGAGAATGCCGCAAAGGCACTCGAAAGCGCAAACGGCGAGCTCTTCTCCGCAATCGCAGGCTACCTCAGAGACGCCGCGACAGCCCTTCGCAGTTACAAATAATCAAGGCGACAATTTATAGTGAAGGAGATAGCAAATGTCTACGAAATCTGAAACAAAGGTCGTATCTCGTAAGGATATGTCCAAGGCGCGGTGGACGCTGCACCAGATGAACGTAAACAAAATCGGATATTTCATGATCGCACCGTTCATGATACTCTTCCTCCTGTTTACGATCATCCCGGTCGCGCTTTCGCTCGTGCTCGGTATGACGAACTTCAACATGATCGAGTTCCCCGACTTCATCTTCCTGCAGAACTACGCTACGCTGTTCCTCGATGATGAGCTGTTCATCGGAGCTCTCAAGACCACCCTCATCTTCGCCGCTATCGTCGGACCCGCCGGCTACATTCTCTCGTTTATAGTCGCGTGGTTCATCAACGAGCTTAATCCGAAGATTCGTGCGGTGATCACCCTTATCTTCTATGCACCCTCCATCGCGGGTAACGTCTACATCGTTTGGACGACGCTCTTCTCGGGCGACTCCTACGGTTGGCTCAACGCATGGCTCCTCAAGCTCGGGTTCATAGATACCCCGGTCCAATGGCTAACGGATACGAGTTATATCATGCCGATATGTATCATGGTCGCCCTGTGGGGATCACTCGGCATGACGTTCCTGTCGTTCATCGCGGGACTCCAGGGTATCGACCGCAGCCTTTATGAGGCGGGAAGCATTGACGGTATCTCGAACCGTTGGCAGGAGGTGTGGTACATCACCCTCCCGAGCATGAAGCCGCAGCTTATGTTCGGTGCCGTCATGTCCATCACCGGTGCGTTCAACTTCGGTGATATCGTTACGACCCTTTGCGGCAATCCCCCGACAGACTATGTCGGATACACGGTTACCCACCATATTAATGAGTACGGTAACGTCCGTTGGGAGGTAGGTTACTCCTCCGCGCTGACATTCCTCATGTTCCTTATCATGATCGGCGCAAACCTCCTTATTAACAAAATTATTTCGAAGGTGGGACAGTGATATGAAGTTGAAAAAGCTGCGTACAAGAAATCATAGAGTTGTCCTCAACCGTTCAAAAGGCGGAGACGCGGGAATCACCGTGTTCCTCGCCATCCTCGGATTCTTCATGGTGCTCCCTCTGGTGTACACAATATCCCAGTCGCTCAAGCCCATGACCGAGCTGTTCATCTTCCCGCCGCGCTTCTTGCCCATTAAGCCGACGCTCGTTAACTTCAAGAATCTGTTCTACCTCATGAACTTCTCTTGGGTCCCGTTCTCGAGATACGTGTTCAACACCGTGTTCATCTCGTTTGCGGGTACATTCGGAAACCTCGTTTTCTCCTCGCTTGCCGCTTACGCGCTCGCGAAGATCGACTTTCCCGGAAACAAGTTCTTTTTCCAGGTCGTTCAGAAGTCTCTTATGTATAACGCGTCTATCGCAGGTACGATCACATTCCTTATCATCGCTTACCTCGGTTGGATGGATACATACATCGCGGTCATCGTCCCGTCCTTTGCTTCCTCGATCGGTCTTTACCTCATGAAGCAGTTCATGGACACCAACGTAACAACGGCGATCCTCGAGTCCGCGCGACTCGACGGTGCAAAAGAGTTCAGAATCTTCTGGTCTATCGCGATGCCCATGGTTAAGCCCGCATGGCTTACACTTATCATCACGTCTTTCCAGGGACTCTGGCAGATGGGCGGAAGCAACCTCATCTACAGTGAGCAGCTCAAGACCATCAACTACGCGATAAGCCAGATCACCTCGATCGGTGTCACCCGTACCGGTGTCGCCGCCGCAGGTACCGTGTTTATCATGATAGTACCTATTATCGTATTTGTCATATCTCAGAGCAATATCATCGAGACGATGGGCTCCAGCGGAATGAAGGACTAAGGAGGATACAATGAAAAAATTAAGAAACCTGCTTGTAATCGGGTTTGTCCTCCTGATGCTCCTGCCCGGGGTGGTCAGTGCCGCGGCACCCTACAAGACCTACACCTACTCTCCCGACGGCGAGCTTCTCGTCTCGCCCGATGCGTACCTGCCTGAGCTGAAGAATATCGACTACGCGTACATCGGAATCGACTACGATTCGTCGAATTCATCTGCACAGAAGCCTCTCCACGGTGCCCGCGACATCTTCGTCGGCCCCGATGAGAAGGTCTATATCGCAGATACCTCAAACAACCGCATCCTCGTTCTTACAAAGTATTATAAGCTCGACTACATCATCGAAACTTTCCGTAACGACTACGGAGTTCCCGACGGATTCACAAACCCCGCTGGCGTATTCGTAAACGATAAGTACATCTACGTCTGCGACACGGACAGCAACCGAATCGTTATGTTCCGCGCTGGCGTCAAGGATACCGACGAAAGCTTCGTTAAGATCATCGAGCAGCCTGAATCGAACCTCTTCGAGGAGGGCGCGATCTACAAGCCGATCGCCTGCGCGGTCGACCAGTACGGTCGAATCTTCGTCGTTTCCTCCACTACATACCAGGGTGTCATCGTTATCAACGACGACGCTGAGTTCTTCGGATTCATCGGAGCTCAGAACGACACGCTTTCCGCTCTCGAGATCCTCTGGAGACGCTTCCAGACTGAGGAGCAGAGAGAACAGCAGGCAGAGGTCACATCGAAAGAGCTTAACAACATAACGATAGACAGCGAAAACTTCATCTACGTTACAACATCCGCTCTTGATGAGGCTGACCTTACCGCTCAGATCACATCTAAGGAAAAGAACACCTCCCCCGTCAAGAAGCTCAACGCTTCCGGCGCGGACGTAATGAAGCGTAACGCTGAGTTCGCTCCCTCCGGTGAGGTCAGACTTTCCACTCTTTCCACAGCTAAGATCAAAGGCCCCTCAAAGCTCGTTGACGTCGGAATCGGCCCCTGCGGCACATGGTCCATCATCGACGAGAAGCGTTCCAAGGTCTACACATATGACGAGAACGGTAACCTCCTGTTCGCTTTCGGTGACATGGGTGACCAGATCGGTAACGTCTCAAAGATCACGGGTATCGCTTATCAGGGTTCTAAGATCCTCATCCTCGACAGCTCGAACGACTGCTTCGTCGTATACAACCGCACCGAGTACGGTGATATGCTTATCAACGCACTCCAGAATGACGCGGACAGAAAGTACGACATGGCAACGAGCGACTGGACGGACATCCTCCAGAGAAACAACAACTACAGCATAGCTTACCTCCAGCTCGGTCGCGCGGCTGCCCGTAGCGGTGACTACGATACCGCGATGGAATACTTTGAGCGTATCAAGAATACCGAGGATTACTCCGACGCATTCTCCGAGGTTCGCTCCGCGTGGGCTAAGAACAACTTCTGGATCATCCCCGTAGCGGTCATCGTTATTGCGATCGCCGTCGTTAAGTTCTTCAGCTATGCCGGCAAGGTCAACAAGCGTGCAACGCTCAAGATCGGCCGCCGTAGCCTCAAGGAAGAGGTTCTCTACGCGTTCCACGTCATCTTCCACCCGTTCGACGGCTTCTGGGATCTGAAGCACGAGCGTCGCGGTTCGATGAAGTCCGCGTTTGTACTCCTCCTCTTTACGGTACTTGCGTTCTTCTATAAGTCGATCGGTACGGCTTATGTTCATAACCCGTCCGATGCAGGCTATATGAGCGTTGTTGGAAACATCACGGCCGTTATCGTTCCTCTCCTTCTGTGGGTCATCGCAAACTGGTGCTTCACAACACTTTTTGAGGGCGAGGGAAGCATGAAGGATATCTTCATCGCAACGTGCTATTCGCTCACTCCTCTGCCGATACTCATGATCCCCGCTGTTGCTCTCACAAACGTGCTTACGCTTGATGAGGCCGGCATCATCACACTTCTCAACGGTTTCGCGTTCCTCTGGATGGGACTGCTCCTCGTTCTCGGTATGATGATCACTCATGACTACTCCCTCGGCAAGAACATCCTCACCTGCATCGTAACCGTTGTGGGTATGGCGTTCATCATGTTTATTGTAATTCTTTTCTCAACACTTATTTCTCAGATAGTAGGCTTCATCTCCAACATTGCCGTTGAGTTGAGCTTCAGAATGTAGGGAGGCGATATAATATGAAATTCAAAAGAATAGCATCCGCCGCCCTCGCACTCGTAATGTCTCTCGGGGTCGTAACGATCCTGCCGATCGAGACATCTGCGGCAACCGTAACTCCCGTTTCGGCGGGTAAGATCGACGCGGACGGAAATCCGCTCATCAACTACTCGGGCAAGTCGAGCACCGACGTATACGAGTCGCGCGAGGCAAAGCTCGGCACGATGATGAAGATCAAGGAAGAGTCCGGAGTCATCATCTACTACGAGGCATACACCGGTGAGGTTGCTTTTGAAAACACGGTAACCGGTGATATCCTCTTCACAAACCCCTACGACCTCTCGGGAAGCTACTTCTCGGAGTCGGAGGCAACAAAGAAACAGCTTCTCTCCCAGATCCACCTCACATACCTCGACAACGGCGAGGAAAAGGAGATGTGGAGCTTCGAGGAGGCCGCTGAACGTCAGCAGATCACGATGGTCGATATCAAAAACGGTATCCGTGTCGAGTACAAGATCGGTGAGCCCGCTATCCAGCGTCTTACCCCTCGTATGATCAGCGTTGAGCGTTTCAACAAGTTTATCAAAGAGCCCATCGAGGAGATCCTCCGTCAGATCGACGAGGGTACCTACATGGACGGCAACTACAACGCACGCGACTTTGACATCGAGTTTGCATGGAGCAAGTTCCAGGCATTCTACGAGCTCAAGGACGCTGATGCTCCCGGACTTTCCGAGCGTGCCATCAAAGAGATGGAGAACGCGTTCCCGATAGTCAAGCAGTTCCCCGTGTACATCTGTGAGACCGATATCTCCGCTCACGAGCTTGAGATACTCGAGACACTCGTTAAGAAGTGCTGCCCCAAGTACACATATGAGGAGCTCGACTACGATAACCAGGAGTGCGGATTCAAGAACACCGACCAGGTACCGCCTCGCTTCGCGATGGCTCTCGAGTACACCATCAGCGAGAACGGCGTCGTTGACGTAACGCTTCCCGCAAACGGTATCTCCTTCGACGAGACTATCTATCAGCTCCAGGAAGTTTCCATCCTCCCCTTCATGGGAAGCGGAAGCAACCAGTATGAGGGCTACACCTTCCTCCCCGACGGTTCGGGTACGATCTTCAGATATGAAGACCTCAAGGACACCATCTACACCGTATCCGGTCAGGTTTACGGCGCAGACTACGCTTACCACGAGATCTCGGGTCAGAATGCTCAGGCACTCAGATTCCCCGTCTTCGGCGCGGTAACAAACTACAGCACACCGACAGACCCCAAGGCCGCTACATTCACCGACTCAGGTTTCCTCGCGGTCATCACGGAGGGTGACTCGCTCGCAACGCTCACGACAAATCACGGCGGAGCACTTCACCCGTACAACTCGGTATATGCTACATTTACTCCCCGCCCGAGTGACACATATCAGCTCATGACAGGCGGAACCGAGGCCGGTGCGACATTTACCGTTACCTCCTCGAGAAGATTCACGGGAAGCTACCGCATCAAGTACATCATGCTCAGTGCGGCCGATAACGCCAAGTATGAGCCCACGTACATTGGTATGGCTAAGGCTTACCGTGATTACCTGACAAACACCGGTGTTCTCACAAAGAAGACCGATACCGAGGACACTATCCCGCTTTACATCGAGTCGTTCGGCTCGATCAAGGGAACAAAGAGAGTTCTCTCTTTCCCCGTAAGCGTTGATATTCCGCTCACAACATTCGGCGACGTTGAGACAATGTCCAAGGAGCTCGCCGAGATGGGCATCACGAACCTCGGCTTCAAGCTCACCGGCTTTGCAAACGGCGGACTTGACGCGACGGTTCCCTACAAGCTGAAGTGGCAGAGCGCACTCGGCGGCGATGACGGTCTTGAAAGCCTCATCTCCTTTGCCGGCGAGAACGGCATCGAGCTTTATCCCGAGTTCGATTTCGCATACGTTCAGTCTAGAGGCACTTTCGACGGCGTTAACCTCAAGGAGCACGCAGTCAAGACAATCGACGGACGTTACATCAGAAAGCAGGTATACGATTCCGGCTATCAGGACTTCGTTTCCGTCGGCGGTGCGGCTCTCTCCGCATCCGTATTTGAGGAGTATTGGGATAATTTCTCCGAGAAGTATCTCAAGTACAACATCGGTGGCATCTCCATGGCAACACTCGGCACGGACCTCAACTCCGACTTTGATGACGACGATCCGTACCACAGAGAGGACAGCAAGGAGTTCACCTCCGATATGCTCGCTTCCGCTTCCGAGTCCAACAAGATCATGATCTCGGGCGGTAACGCATACGCACTCAAGTATGCAAGCGTCGTTACCGACGTTTCGCTTACATCTTCCGAGTACATCCGCTCCAGCCAGAGCGTACCTTTCACAGGTATGGTTCTCCACGGTTCGGTCGACTTCACCGGAACTCCCGTCAACATGGAGGGTGATATCGACGAGGCACTCCTCAACGCTATCGAGAACGGTGCTTCGATGTTCTTCACACTTTCTTATGAGAATACGAGAGAGCTCGCTTCCGATGAGTTCTGGAGCAAGTACTACTCGGTTTCATACGACATCTGGAAGGATGACGTTAAGAAGTATTACGACATTCTCAACGGCGCGATGAAGGACGTTCAGGAGTCCTACATCACCGATCACGCCTTCGTCAACGCAGTCCGCGTTCCCGAGGATGATGAGAAGGCCGAGGATGACGCACTTCTCGCTAAGTACGCTGAGGAGCTCGCAACTGCTCAGGCTGACGCTGACAGAAGATACGCACTTGCAGTAGAGCGTGCACAGCGTCTCGGAACAGCAATGCCGTCGAAGCTTGACTACAAGCCCGCAGAGGTTGAAATGCCCGATGTAGTAACGAAGTACCAGACTCAGGTCGGCTCCGTTGTATATGTTGAGTATGAAAACGGTACAGGCTTCTACCTCAACTACAACACGTATCCCGTTTCCGTACAGATCTCTGAGACAGAGTCTGTAGTCGTTGAAGCAGGCAGCTTCGCGACAGTAAGCTCAAATTCATAAGGAGGGTGGAATAATATGAATACAGCAGTAAAACCCAAAAAGAATACCGCCCCCGTAAACGCAAGCAAGAAGCCCGCCTCCCTCGACCGTAAAAAGGCGAGGGCAGGCTGGATATTCATCCTGCCGTTCCTCGTAGGCTTTGTCTGCATATACCTGCCGATCATCATCGACTCGATACGCTTCAGCTTCTGCGAGATCAGAATCCTGACGGGCGGAGGCTACGCCCTCGACTTCGTCGGACTCGACAACTACAGAGACGCTCTCTTCGTCGATACCGGATTTACTCAGACCCTTATCGGCGGACTCAGACAGCTCTGCATCGACATTCCGTTTATCGTCTTCTTCTCGCTGTTCATCGCGATCATCCTCAACCAAAAGATCTTCGGCCGTGCGGCGTTCAGAGCGATATTCTTCATCCCGGTCATCCTTACAACGGGTCTTATCGGCCAGATCGACGCCAACAATGCAATGCTTGAGAGTATGCAGAGCGGCGGAATCAACATGGGTCTTGATGAGAGTGCCGACACCACGAACCAGATTCTTAACGTTATGGACGTCGAGAAGCTGTTCGCGGGAATGGCAGTTGGACAGGGACTTGTGGAATTCGTCGTTGCCGCGGTAAACAATATCTTCGATATCGTTAACCGTTGCGGCGTACAGATGCTTATCTTCCTTTCGGGACTTCAGTCCATCTCGCCCGCCATCTACGAGTCCTGCTCGATCGACGGCGCGTCCGGATGGGAGACTTTCTGGAAGGTCACTCTCCCCATGGTAAGCCCGATGATCCTCGTTAACACGATCTACACGGTCATCGACGCCTTTACCGCCTCCAGTAATACCGTCATGGCGTACATCAGCGACGTTTATAACGGCGCAAACGGTGCGAACGGTAACGTAATTTCGTCGGCGATGTCTTGGATGTACTTCCTCATAGTTATCCTCATCATCGCAGCGGTAGCCGGAATCCTCAGTGCTTTCGTGTTCTACCAGAGAAGAGACTAAGGAGGTGCGGAAATGAATAGAGCAGAAGCTCCGAAAATCAAAAAGGAATCGAAGCGTCGCATCCGCGTCGAGTTCGAGCGCACACCGCTCATCCAGCGTCTCCGTGCAAAGTTCCTCAACCTTTACACCCTCAAGAAGATACTCTGGTATATTTTCAGATTACTTCTTCTCATCGGTGTATCTTACATCATCCTGTTCCCGTTCTTCTCTAAAGTCTCCTCGTCCTTCATGAGCGAGTCCGACTTTACCGATGTAACGGTCAACCTGATCCCGAAGTCACCCACACTTACGACATACAAGGCGATTATCTCCGAGAACCACTATTTTGAGGCGTTCGGAAATACGTTCCTCCTGTCGCTCGTGTGCGCGGTGCTCCAGACATTCGTCTGCGCATTCGTCGGCTACGGATTTGCAAAGTTTAAGTTCAAGGGTTCAAACGCGCTCTTCCTCGTCGTAATCTTTACGATGGTCGTACCGCACTCAACCCTCAGACTTTCGATGTTCATGCACTTCAAGGATTTCGATATCTTCGGAATCATGGGACTGCTTAACAAGATCGGACTCACGGCAACACCCGGTATTCAGCTTCTTAATACGAACTGGCCTCTGTGGATCCTCTCCGCTACAGGTCTTGCGTATAAGAACGGTCTGTTCATCTTCCTGATGAGACAGTTCTACCGCGGCATCCCCGATGAGCTTGAGGAATCTGCATATCTTGACGGCTCCGGCGTGTTCAAGACATTCTTCACGATCATTATCCCGCTTTCCGTAACAATGCTTATCACGGTATTCATGTTCTCGTTCTGCTGGCAGTGGACTGACACATTCTACACGAACGTGTTCTACACCCACACGGGTCCGACGCTCCTTTCGAGCATCATCACGACTCCGTCCTCGCTTTCCGAGATGGATCCTGCCGCAAGCACACTCTTTACGGCAGCTATCAGAAATACCTGCGGAATTCTTATCATCATCCCTCTGCTTATACTCTACCTCTTCGGTCAGAAGTACATTGTTCAGGGTATCGAGCGTTCCGGTATCACAGGCTGACGCGAGATCATCGGTCAAAAACTAACACAATCAAACGGCGTTGGAACATCGTGTCCAACGCCGTTTTGCGTGTGCATATGCCAAAAAGCACCCGAGAGATCACTTTGATGGACTCTCGGGTGCCTTGTTATATCGTTATCTTATTTTACAAGCTTTACGCGGAACATTCTGCAGTCGCGCGGGGGAACGTGGACTCTGACAAAGTCGCCGGCTTCGATCTCTTCGCCTGTGAACAGATCCTTCATGAGAAGATGTCTGCCCGAAGACTCGGGGATTCCTATGTCGTGCGGCACAAATCCCATCTCACGCTCGCGCTCTTGCGTATTGAGTATCAGAAGCGCGAAGTCGCCGTTTGCGAGGAGCTTGATGAACACGCTCGAATTGTCGAATCCCTCTTTTGTGAATCCGACGGCGTATGCGGGACGACCCTCGGGATCACGGTCGATTGCGATGAGCTCGCGGTTGCAGAGCAGATTACGGTATTTATCCGATACGCTGCGCACGTCGCATCCGAGAATGAGCGGTGATGAGAACATACACCAGATGCAGAACTGCATACGATAAGTGCCCTCGGTTCCGAAATCATTTCCTGCGGCTACGTTACCTGCTCCCTCCATACCTACGGTCATCATGTCGAGGTCGTTCTGACAGCCGGGCGCGCAGGTGCCGAGCTTCGGATACTGCGAACGGTAGATTTCGACGAACGAGTTGAAATTGTCGGCGATGTCGCCTGTGGAGCGGTATGTGTGTGCTCCCGTAGAGCGGATCCAAGACCATACGTCGTCGCTTCCCCAGTTGCAGGCGGCGAAAAGAATGTCGCGGCCGCTGTTTCTGAGCGCGACTGACATACGTCTGTAGAACATCTCACCGTTAAGAAGCTCCGGGCGGAGGCAGTAGTCGTATTTCAGATAGTCAATACCCCACTCGGCGAAGGTTTTAGCGTCGAGAAATTCATAGTCGAAGCTTCCCATCTTGCCACCGCAGGTGCGCACGCCGGCACAGCTGTAGATACCCATTTTGAGTCCCTTCGAGTGTACATAGTCGATAACGGGGCGAAGTCCGTTCGGGAATTTTCCGGGACGCTCGATCATGCGGTGAGTCTCGGGGTCGCGGTACTCCATATTCCAGTGATCGTCGATGATGATGTACTCATATCCCGCGTCTTTGAATCCGCGGTCGACGAAAGCGTCTGCTATCTCGCGGAGAGTGTGGTCGTAAAAGCACTCACCGAAAGTGTTCCATGTGTTAAAGCCCATAGGCGGTGTTTTCTTTATCATTTCAGTCCCTTACCTTTCTATAAGCTCCATATTGTACATCACTGCATGATGCGCGGGGATCGCAGCTTCGAGTCCGTCCGTGAATGTGGTGCTCTCGTGCGTGAAAATGTCGGTAGCGACTGCGGCAAGGTTCGAGTTCCAAGTGAGACCGAAGTCGTATGTTGTGAGCGCGAAAGATCTCTTCTCATCGGAGCTGTTTACGAAAGCTATCGCGTATTTGTTGTCTGCGAGAGTCTTGATGTATACGCCGTCCGTGAGGCAACGGGCGGGACGAACCTCCTCGTCGCGGCAAATGTCGATGATTTCGCGCTTTGTGAGAAGCGAGAGCTCCTTTTCGGTGAGAAGTCTCACGTCGCAGTCGACGATGATCGGCGACGACATCGCGGACGCGGTGATAAGCTGAGTGCGAAGAAGCTCCGTGTCGCCGACGGAGATATCTCCGCAGGACTCAAAGCAGAAGTCGGCACTGTAGCCCGCTGTCGAGAGCGAGAGCTCATGAGCAAAGTTCGCGTTTTCAAACGCTTTGAGGCAATAAGCGTTTACGCCCGTGGAAGCGGCCCAGACGTGGATATCCTCGGGGGTGTATACCGAGTAGAACATGGGATGCTCTGCGGTGCGGATAGCCATTCCGAGACGGCGGAGCGGTGTCTCAAGCTCCGAACGCGCGGGCATATGAGTCATGTCGAAGGCTATGTAGTCGACGCCGGCTTTGTCGAAATACTCGACATCGGCCCATTCGTGGTCGAAAACGCCGGGTCGGTCGGAAGCACTGCGCGAGCCGAGCGTCATGACAGTGCCGAGCTTCAGCCCGAGCGAGTGGAGATACTCGCTGACGGCGGAAAGGCCGTGCGGGAATTTGTCGGTGTCGCAAACGAGACTGTCAGTCTTCAGGCATCTGCGGTGGGCGCACCAGGTGTCGGGGATGATGAGATACTCGAATCCGGCGTCGCGCAGGCCGAGCTTTGCCATTGCATCCGCGCACTCACGAACGTCGCGCTCGGTGAGATTTTCGCCGAGAGAACGCGCAAGGCTTATGCCGATCGGCGGTAAATTGAAATTCATCGGTTTATTTCCTTTCTGTTTTGTGACACATCGAGAAGTCTGTACGACAGCTCGATGAGATTTTTGTTTTCGGATGAGTTTAGAACGGTGATCTTGCCGTACTTGTCGGGAGGACTCAGCAGACCTGCGGTCTCAAGACGGTGCATGACCTCGAGAGATGTGCCGTGAGCTCCGTCGAATATCTGAACGTGTTCGGCGTTTTGCGCCTTTCTCGAGCACAGCACGCGAGAGATTGCTTCTCTTGCGTGGATGAAGTGAGTACAGCCGAGCACGGCCGCGTCGATCTTTTCACATGACACATATTCGTCGAATATTCCGCCGAGGAGCATCTCCATCTCTTCACCGTCTGTGATCCCGCGCTCGACGAGCTCGACAAGACCGTGACACGGCGCGTCGATAAAGTCGGCACGATCGCGGTACTTGTCGATAAGCGTGCGCAGACGCGTCTCTCTGATCGTCAGCGGCGTTGCCATCACGAGGACTGTCGGATGCTCGGACGACAGCGCAGCGGGCTTCACGGCGGGCTCCATGCCGATTATGGGCACTTTGGGGTAAGCGGCACGCAGAGCACCGACAGCCGCGCTCGTCGCGGTGTTACAGGCGATGACGATCGCTTTGACACCCATGGCGAGGAGCTTCTCGGTCACTGCAAAAGCGCACTCACGCACCTCACAGACGCTTTTTTCGCCATACGGAGCGTTAGCCGAGTCTCCGTAATATATGAAGTCCTCACTCGGCATGACGCGCGAGAGCTCCGCGAGAACTCCGATTCCGCCGACTCCCGAGTCGAACACGCCGACGGGAGAGCGAGGTGTAATGTCAGTCATTTGATATGCCACGGTCGAACTCGAAATCGCAGTGTCTCAGAAATTCGCGCGCCATGAGCAAAGCTCCCATTCTGTTCGGGTGTACGCGATCCCATGCGATGTAAGTCGAGTGCTTGTGCTTGAAGTATCTGTCGTACATAGCCTGGAAGTCGACAAACTCAGCACCGTGCTTTTCGGCGAGACGGCGGCAGATCGCGCCGTATTCGTCCATGCGTGCACGCATAGTGTCGGCAGGGTTCGGCTCCATGTAGTAGGGTGTGAGCACGAACACGCCTTTCAGCTTTCCGTCCTTTACTTTTTCGTCGAGAGCGGAGAGCATCTTCTCCATGTTCGCTTCATATTCATCGGGCATAACCTGCGCGTCGAGCATGGCGGGAGTGTCAAACTGTCTCCACACGTCGTTGATACCGATGCAGATCGACACCCAGTCGGGGTTGAGATCGAGCACGTCACGCTCGAAACGAGCGAGAAGGTCGCGGCTTGTGTGACCACCGATACCGGAATTTGTCACGCGAATATTGAGCTCGGGGTACGAAACGGAGAGAAGATTCTCCACTTCGCGAACGTATCCGTTTCCGAGATTGTCGAAAAGTCCTTCGCCGACGGGGGATGTACTGCCCATGTCCGTGACCGAGTCACCTGCAAACACAATGCGGTCGTAGTTTTCAAAAATCATTTTCCTGTCCTCTTAAATTTAAAATATTTACGCCTCTTTTGAGGTATACCGTTCCATGTAAAAGAGATACTGCTGTGCGAGCCCTGCGGCGCGGCCGAAGCGCGTATGATCGAGTCCCGACGAAAAGTGCCGCTCGGCGACTTTCTTCATCCAAGTGTCGATCGGGAAAGCTTCGGTGTATTCGAGGCCGAAGAGCAACGTGCAGTCGGCGACTTTCGGGCCGACGCCGTGTATTGTCATGAGCACTCGCTTTGCTTCGTTATAGTCGTCAAGATCGCGCAAAGCGTCGAGATCAATATCGCCCGAGACGACTTTCCGTGCGGCGTCCGCGATATATGCCGCGCGAAAGCCGACTTTCAGCTCGCGAAGCTTTTCCTCTCCCGCCTCGGCAAGAGAAGCCGCCGTTGGGAAAGAATATACCCCGGACTTGTCAATTTCTGTGCCGAAATTGCGAGAAAGTGAGGAAATTATCGTTTTTATGCGCGGAATGTTGTTATTTTGTGATATAATAAAAGAGCAGAGAGCTTCCCACGGCTCCTGACGCAAAATGCGAATGCCGTGAGAGGTCGCGACGGCTCTTTCCATGACGGCACGTCCGTCACCGTCGAGTGCGTTTTCGATGTCGTGCATGAGCGCGACGTAGTCCTCATCGAGCGCGAGATAATGCGTCCACACGTCGAGATCATCTTCGATATTGTCTCCCGTGATGACAAGGTCGCCGTCGAGCGAGCCGAATGTCACGTACTTACCCATGGCGACTCCGCCGACCTCGCAGTCGAGCTCGGTGTCACGGATCGGTTCAAAGCGAAAGCACTGCCCGCAGTCGAATGTCTTGAAGACCGAATAATCTTCGACGCCTCCGAGGCGAAGTGCCGACACTCCGCGACGAGTTTCACGCGATTTTATGTAAGGTTTATCCAAAGCTCGACACCTCCTAATTCAGCTGTGTCTATTTTATCACAAAATGCGCATTATGTAAAGAATTCTTTTGCCGAAAGGAAAAAATATATGGAACAGATCTACACAATTCCCGTAAACGAGGCGTTTGAGGCATCTGCCGCGGACAGCGAGAGCGGCCGTCACATATGCCCGTTTTGCCGACTTTACAAAAAGCTCGAGCGCGATGAGACGGAGCTTATTCTCGGTGCGTCCATGATGGAGCCCGATGTGAGAATAAAAACGAACGAGTCGGGATTTTGCAGTGAGCATCTGTCACAGCTCTTTTCGATGGGCAAGCGTCTTCCGCTGACGCTGATGCTCGAAAGTCACCTCGGATATATTTCGGAGCAGATGAAGGTCGGCGTGTTTCCCGCGCGCTCCGGTGCGGCCGCAGCGAAAAAGCTTCGTGCCGTCAGCGACGGATGCTATATCTGCGACAGGATCGAGCATAATTTTTCGATGATGACGGAGGCGGCGGCTCTCCTTTGGCAGAGCGACGCTTCATTCCGCGACAAATGCGCGCGCCAGCACCACTTCTGCCTTGAGCACTTCACACGTTTCCTCGCAGCTGCCGAGCAGAGGCTGTCGAAAAAGGAATTTGCCGAGTTCTATCGCACGGTGGGAGCGGCGGAGGCAGAGTATATATCCGCACTCAACGAAGACGTCGGACGCTTCTGCAAAAAATTCGATTATCGCTATGCTGACGAGCCGTGGGAGGGCGCGAAGGATGCTCCGGAAAGATGTGCCGCATTCCTCTCGGGAGACACAGTCGATGAGGAGTGACACATTGTCTTGCTTCGGCTGTGCTGTACGTGAAAAATACTTAAAGAAAGGCGTGACGATACAATGGAAAAGCTTATAATGTTTCGCACAGAGGCATCCTGCTATGACGGCCCGTTCGGCGGGTCGAGCGGTTGGATCGCCGCGGGAATGGGATTTGTATACATAACGGGCGACGGCTCGCTCATCGTGATCGACGGCGGAAACGTCGAGGACGGCGAGAACTTCCTGGAGCTTTTGTGCGCCCTCGGCGGCGACGTGGCGAATGTGAAGCTGTGGGTGCTCACGCATCCTCATATAGATCACTACGGCGCGCTTCGCACCGTGATCGAAAGCGAACGACTCCGACGCCGAGTCAAGATCGAGCGGATCATGTGCCTTTTCCCCGAACAGCTTGCATCTCAGGATAGGCACGAGCCGTTCATACGCCGCGCCTGCGATATGCTTTCGGAGACTCTCAAGGTCACGAAAGCCGCGTTTGTGGAGCCGTATGACTCTCTCACGCTTCGCATCGGAACGGCGCGTCTGCGCGTGCTGTCCGTCCCGAGACTGTCGGCGTATACGGGTCCGAACTCGCTTTCGCTTATATTCTCTATAACGGGAGAAAAAAGTCGCGTGCTCTTTACGGGAGACGCGACGAAAGAGAGACTTTCCGAGACGGCGCGCCGTTGCGGAGCTCTTTTGAAGAGCGACATTTTGCAGATACCGCATCACGGACTCTGCGATTCCGGAGACATCCCTTTTTATCGCCTCGTCGGAGCGCATACACTGCTCGTGCCGACCTGCCGTGCGGGCGAGAGGGCGATGAAGAGCGGCTATTACAAGGACGCGACCGAGCCCGAGCTGTACGCGGAACGTCACGCGAAGCTCATTTGCCGCGCGTATGAGGGGACAATGACGCTCACCCTGTGAGAAAAAGAAAAGCCCCGCGGCATTAGCCGAAGGGCTCAACTTTAATATTTCATTTCGGAGGGCTACTCAACGGTATCGATCTCGAATTCATCCTTGCGCACTCCGCAGATGGGACACTCGAAATCCTCGTCAAGCTCGTCCCACGGTGTGCCGGGCTCGATGCCGTTATCGATGTCGCCTGCTTCCTCATCATAAGTGTAGCCGCAAATTATGCAAACGTATCTCATTGAAGTTCAACCCTCCCTTTAGTATTTAAATTGTCGGGATCATTTCCCGCGGCAATATTATAGCATATCATATGCGTGTATGCAATACGGAGACGCGAAAAAGTTGTGCGCAGACGCAAAAATTCGACTTTTCCTCACTTTTGCGCGCCTGTTTTCACATAAAGAACACCGTAACGACAAATTCAACAAACGAAAGCGGAATATTAAATCTCACTTTGTTGAAAATTCAGTGTTGACAAAAACGCAGATCTGATGTATAATATATAGGCAGTCGGGAGCAAGCCTCCACGACAGCGAAAAACAAATAGTTGGTGTTACTAACGCAGAGGGTCCACCTGTTCCCATTCCGAACACAGAAGTTAAGCTCTGTCGTGCCGACAATACTTGCATGGCGACGTGCCGGGAAGATAGGTAGATGCCAACACTATAAAGGGTGTCCGCAAAAGCGGGCGCTTTTTTTGTCTCTTGGGGTTTGGATGCGAATAACGGTTTTGGTGTCCGGCGCGATAAGCGATTTGTGGTTTGGGCGCGAAGAATGATTTTTGGTCAGACGCATCTTGGAGTTCAGGCGTGAGGGCGGTTTAGCGGTCAGATGCATCTTGAAGTTCAGGCGTGATGGTCGATTTGATGTTGGGCGCGAAAGCGGTCAAACGCTCGCCGCGCCGTATGCATAAATGACCGCGAGTTTCCGCTTTCAACGGCTTTCGTTCGCGTGCAAAGCTACAGAGGCGAATATAAAGCACATTCGAGAGCAGCTTATCCCCGGTGCGTGCGCACGAAGTGCAGTGCGAGAGGCGAAATCGCGGCGTGGCCGACACGAGGCCATGGCTTTTATGAGCAAGACTCGATTTTAATGAAAAAGACGCATCACGTGACGGAAGCTCGAGAAGCTTGTGGTTTCTCGATTTCGCATCACGCAATGCGCATTTTTTATTTACCTGTTTTCGTGACGGTTATCGACTCGATAACGGGCTGGTCGCCCTTTTCGATCTTTCCGTTGTTGTCGGTGGGATTTGCGTCTTCGCAGATCTTGTCGACGACGCTCATGCCGCTCGTTACGTAGCCGAAGCAGGCGTAACTGCCGTTGAGGTGCGGGCTGTCCTTATGAACGATGAAGAACTGAGAGCTTGCGCTGTCGTAGTCCGAGCTTCTCGCCATCGATATCGCGCCGCGCGTGTGCTTTAAATTGTTGGCGTAGCCGTTGAGCTTAAATTCGCCCGGTATCTTCTTTTCCGAGCCGCCCATTCCCGTGCCGAGGGGATCTCCGCCCTGGATCATAAAATTTTTGATTATGCGGTGGAATGTGAGTCCGTCGTAAAATCCGTCTGCGGCAAGCGCGGCGAAGTTTTCGACGGTTTCGGGTGCGCTTCCGGAGTCGAGCGAGAGGGTTATCGTGCCGTAGTTGCGAATTTTGATCACGGCCGTGTAATCACCCGTGAATCCATCGGGCGCGGTGTTTTCATCCGAGGCGACACCGTTTTGCGAGGTGTCCTCGACAGGATCGTCGGCGCCGTTTGAAGAGGAGCACGAGGCAAGTGTGAGTATCATGAGAATTGCCGTTATAAATGAGAGAATTCTTTTCATTTTTACTTGTCCTTTTGAATTATTCAGTTTTTGCCGGTCGAGCCGAAGCCGCCGTCGCCGCGAAGCGTGTCATCGAGAGAGTCGGCTTCTACAAAATCGGCCGTAAGATACGGTACGATCACGAGCTGTGCGATGCGCTCACCGTTTTCGACGGTCGCCGCCGAGTCCGAGTGATTGTGAAGTGCTACCATGATCTCGCCTCTGTAGTCGGAGTCGATTACGCCGACTTTGTTTGCGGGCGCAAGTCCGCGCCGTGTCGCGATCCCGCTTCTCGCGAAGATGAGTCCGACATATCCCGTGGGGATCTCCATGGCGACTCCGCAGTGAAGAAGCGCAGTCTCGCCCGCGCCGATCTCGACACTGTCGCCGTCCGCGCACAAGTACAGATCCGCACCTGCGGAAAACTCGGAGCCGTAAGTCGGCACCTTCGCGTTCTCCGTGAGCTTTTTTATTTTAACCTTCGCTGTCATTGTTCTCCTTTCCGCCGCGCGAATATTCCGTGCGGTGAGCTTTTACTTTATATATAGTATAATAT